>NZ_JXTH01000014.1 GCF_000836725.1 Anoxybacillus thermarum
CTCCAAAAGGGCCGCCAACAAGACAGCGAACACCTTTTGAAGAGTTCTGACTAATTGTTCCTCCAGCTCTTTTAATAAAGGCCATTCTGTGGTAAAATGTTTCATGGACTCTCTCCCTCCTGTTTTATTGATGTTGGTCATCACCATCATAGCAGGGAGAGAGTCCTTTTTGCATGACATTTGCTTTTTTCTACCGCGCTTCGCTTGGTGGCCCCGACGAGCGTCGCGAACAAAAGTTCGCAACCCTCGTCGGGGAATCATTCCTGAATGTCACCCACAAATATTTTACTCACACCATTGTGGGAAAGCGTTTCATATCGCTTTATTTTCCAAAAAAAGAGGGTGTTCCAGAAATAACGGAGCACCCTTTCCATGACTATATATGCACATAATCACCTTTTTATTGAAGCAAGGCGACCTTTTTATTATTCTAAAAAGTCTAGATCATCTTCGCGTACGGATGTCGTCGATGCCCCTGCTGTAATGCCATAATGTTGGCGAATTTCACGTGCAATTTCTTCCATAATATGGGGATTTTCCTTTAAAAATTGTTTTGCATTTTCTCGTCCTTGTCCTAGTCGCTCATCTTTATATGAATACCAAGCGCCACTTTTTTGAATAATGTCGAGTTCAGCACCCATATCAATAATTTCGCCTTCTTTTGAAATTCCTTCGCCATACATAATATCTACATCCGCTGTTTTAAACGGAGGCGCCACTTTGTTTTTCACGACTTTAATTTTCGTCTTATTTCCAACCATGTCGTTGCCTTGTTTAATTTGTTCTGCACGACGCACTTCTAAACGAACAGACGCATAAAACTTCAATGCACGACCTCCAGGAGTTGTCTCTGGCACATCCTATAGATTTACCATCTCTATAGGGTGGACTATATCTTCATCTCCAAACATGGAGAGCCTTGCGCTTCCAGCAGTAGCCTATCCTCTGCTGTACCCTACTCAGTGGCAACATATGCCCCTTTCGGTAGTCTCTACACCTTCCTTACTATAAAAGTAGTAAGGCTTGGCACGGTATTACCCCATAAATCTTGGAGGGCTCCACCGTTAGCACGAAGTATACAAACTTCGCACACCCCTAGGCAATCGGGTTCACAAGGTTTTTTTCTTGCTATCACTAGCAAGGGAAACCCAGAGTAAATTGCTTAATTTTTTCTGTTACATGTTCAATATTTTGTAGTTCTTTTTCGTATATAACCAAATAACGATAGCCTTTTTTTGATAAATATTCTCTCTTTCTAACATCTCGATCTTGTACCTTTTTTGTTGAGTGAGCCCATTCACCATGGACATCGATACAATGTTTTCTTCCAAGATAAAAATCAATAGACCATTTATCTATTCGTTTTTGTTTTATATACGCTAGATCAAGTTGTTCAAGAATTTGTTCAACCTGTTGCTCGATTTGTGTATCAAAGTTTTTCCGTCGAACCTTCACCCCAAGTTCTTTTCTTCTCTTTGCCACACAAGTATCAGTTACACCATACTTTTTAGCAATCTCTACGTGGGATAAATAAGGATTTCTTAACTCCCTCTCAACCTCTTCTGTTTTGGGTAAATACACCTTCCAATGTCTCTGCCTCTGTATTCCTAAAAGTTTGATGATTTCCCCAATCCTTCGAGGATCTAACCGTGTTTCACGCGATATTTCGGTTAATTTCTTGTTCGAATTTTGAACGATATAATCAACTTGCCACTGCTCTATATTTCTAAATGTTCTATTTCCCACTTTAACAACCAAATCATATCTCCTCCTAGAGAGAGGATATAGAAAGAACTACAATTTGTGAACATGTAACGAAATTAAGCAACCATATATCGATTTCCAAACATAACTCCTACTTTTTCCCTTATTTGGTTAATGAAGATGGCGATCGTTTTAGATTTGTTGATGGCGCCTGATAGTTTACGTAACGCTTGGGACATGAGTCGCGCCTGCAATCCAACGTGAGAATCGCCCATTTCTCCTTCAATCTCTGCCTTCGGAACAAGAGCTGCAACTGAGTCAATGACGATAATGTCAACTGCCCCGCTTCGCACGAGCGCTTCGGCGATTTCTAACGCCTGCTCCCCTGTATCTGGCTGTGAAAGCAACAATTCATCGATATTGACCCCTAATTTTTCAGCATAAACAGGGTCTAACGCATGTTCCGCATCAATAAATGCGGCTTGCCCCCCTTGCTTTTGCACTTCTGCAATCGCGTGAAGGGCAACCGTTGTTTTCCCCGAAGACTCTGGACCGTAAATTTCAATAATACGTCCGCGCGGATATCCTCCTACGCCTAGCGCAATATCAAGGGCAAGAGAGCCGCTCGATACCGTCGAAATTTGACGATCTGTTTGCTCCCCTAGCTTCATAATTGAACCTTTTCCAAACTGTTTCTCAATTTGCTTTAACGCTTGTTCTAATGCTGCTTGACGATCGTTCAAAGAAACTCCTCCTTTTGCTCGTGAAAAATAAAGCAGTAACTGCTACTTATTACTATACAGCTTTTCTATTTATTTGCCAAGAAAAATCGAATAAGTGTTCGTAAATTAATGTAGCAGCTGTAGTAAATAATAACAACCGTATTTCGCTGTACGCATCCGAATGGCTCGGCGTCCGCCTGATAATGTAAGGGCAAATGTCTTTGTCCTTCGTTCTGTTGCAATTCCTATCCATACCGTTCCTACTGGCTTTCCTTCCAACTCGTCCGGTCCTGCAACACCTGTAAAACTAATACCGATATTGCTTCCGCAAAGCTTTCGAACATTTTCTGCCATCAACTGCGCGCATCGTTCACTAACTGCCCCCTCCGTTTGTAATACTTCTTTCGGCACATGGAGCACATTTTCCTTTATTTCATTCGTATAACAAACAACTCCCCCCGCGATAACTGTAGAAGCCGTTGGGAGTGCTGTCATTTCTTCTAAAAATAAACCTCCCGTTAAACTTTCAGCAACAGCGAGCGTCTGATTGTTTTCTTTCAATGTAGCTAACAATTTGCTAAACAACGTGTCATCATTATAACCGTAAAAGTAAGGATGAACGCGGGCTAAAATGTTTTGCTCCAACTCATCAATGAGCCGCTTTGCTTCTTCTTCACGCTCATGCTTCGCTGTTAAGCGAAGAGTTACTTCGCCATCAGACGCCAGCGGAGCAATCGTCGGATTTGTTTGAGCATCGATGAAATCCTCGATTTCTGCTTCTAACTGTGATTCACCGATATGAAAAAAGCGGAGAACACGTGAAACAATTTTCTCGCGAACATGACGTTTTTGCAATAAAAAAGGACGTCCATATTTGATGAACATCGGTTGCATTTCTTTTGGCGGACCCGGGAGGAGCATGTACGTGATGTGATCAACAGTAAGTGCCATTCCCGGAGCCATCCCATGTTCATTTTTTAACACATAACTTCCTTCCAATACGAGCGCCTGCTTTCGATTGTTCGGGGACATCGGGCGCTTCGTTTTCGCAAAATAATCACAAATAGAACGCCATGCTTCTTCATCTAAAACGAGCGATTTATTTAACATGTTTGCAATCGTTTCTTTCGTTAAATCGTCTTTTGTCGGACCAAGTCCCCCTGTGAAAATAATTAAGTTCGAGCGTTGCTTCGCTACTTCAATCGCATGTGTAAGTCTTTGAGGGTTATCGCCAACAACCGTATGGTAATACACATCTATTCCTATTTCAGCTAATTGTTGCGATAAAAACTGAGCGTTCGTATTTGCAATTTGACCAAGTAAAAGTTCTGAACCGACCGCAATAAGTTCTGCTTTCATCTTTCTCCCATCCCTTTTTATTTACTTTGAATGACGAAATGCGTGTTTATTTTTCGCAAAGTAATCCCATCCTGACCAAATCGTGAAAACAAGTGCAGCCCACAACGAGATGTCCGCAAACGGAAACGACAAAAGGGAAAAGGGAAGATTATGCAAAAGAAGCGCAGCAATCGCTACAATTTGCGTCCACGTTTTAATTTTTCCAAGCATATTCGCTGCTACCACTTCACCTTCTCCCGCTAATACAAGCCGTAATCCGGTTACAGCAAATTCACGGCTAATAATGACAATGACGATCCATGCAGGAGCTAAGCCTAATTCGACAAGCGCAATGAGCGCAGCAGATACAAGTAATTTATCTGCGAGAGGGTCTAGAAACTTCCCTAAATTCGTTACTAATCCATATTTTCGTGCATAGTATCCGTCAACCCAATCTGTTGTTGATGCGATAATAAAAATAAGCGCAGCTATGGCGTGTGTTACCGGTAGCTGTTCTGTTCCGATTTGAATCACACCGAAATCAATCGGTGCCAACAGAAAAATAAGGAAGAAAGGAATAAGAAGCATTCGCGCAATCGTAATTTGATTTGGTATATTCACAACACTTACCTCCAACACTTCATCCAACATTATTGTTTTTTATACAGAATATTAATATCTTGGCGCACATGATCGTTTGGATTGACAGGATATTCAAGCGTCTGCCCGTTTATTTTTACTTCTGCATTCAATGTTTGTCCGATGACTAACAATACCTCTGTTTCATTTGTTAAATCAAATGTTTCGGATTGATTTGCATACATCATTTTCCGTGCAAACGCCTTTCCTTTTCCGTTTTTCACTTCAATCCAAGCGTCACCTTTTGTTGCAATGTCAATGATCAATTGCTCTCCTGTCACTTCAAGTGTCGATCTTCTCCCGTTCGTTTCAATTACTTTAACCGTCGCTTCTAATGGTTGTTCCTGCTGTTCATTTTCTCCTTCGTTTTCAAACTGTTGCTCACTTTGTTTTTCCGGTTGTTGCTCGTTTGCTTGCTCGGACTGTTCAAATTCTGTCTTTTCGTTAATCACTTGCTCTTGTGGTTTTTCGTTTACCGTCCGATTTTGGAAAAAAAACCAAAGAACAACAGCCACTCCAATCACTAATGTACCGATCAAAATTTTCGGAAGAACATCGAGCACTTTTGCGCCTTGTTCTGATAATTGTCGCGATTTTACACGCGATAGTTCGCCAGGAAGTTCTTCTTGTTGGGCATTTGGAATTTCGTTTGCATATTGCTCAAACAGTTCGTCAGCATCGAGGCCGACTGCCTCGGCATATTGCCGAATAAATGCTCGAACATAAAATTTCCCTGGCATAATGACATAATTTCCTTGTTCAATTGCGATTAAATATCGTTTTTGAATTTTAGTGATTTCTTGCAAATCATCTAAACTCATATGACGCTGTTCTCTCGCTTCTTTCAAACGCTTCCCTAACTCTGTCAACGGAAACACCTTCCATCTTTAAAAATCGATACTTGAAAATCCGTCATTTCCAAAAAATGAGGAATGATCAACGAGATCATACGTAATTTCCTCATCTGCATCGTGACGCAATTCAATGATATAGTCAAAGTCATCGAGCTTATATTCTGTATGCCTTACAAAAATGTCAGGATGTTCAATCACTTTCGTCGCCGGTAGACGCATGAGCTCACGAATAAGTTGCCAATGTCGCTCGTTTGACCGACGCGTCGAAACAATCCCGTCAATAATAAAAACATTATTTTCGCTATATTCATCTTCGATTAATTGACTACGAATCGTCTGTTTAATTAATGTAGAAGAAACAAACAACCAACGCTTGTTTGCACACACGCTCGCAGCTACGATCGATTCCGTTTTCCCCACGCGTGGCATACCGCGAATTCCAATTAACTTATGCCCCTCTTGTTTAAACAGCTCTGCCATAAAATCAACGAGCAAACCTAACTCGTCTCTAACAAAGCGAAACGTCTTTTTGTCATCAGCATCGCGCTGAATATAACGCCCATGCCGAACAGCAAGACGATCCCGAAGCTTCGGTTCACGTAATTTCGTTACAGTAATATCTTCCATCGTCGCTAAAATGGATTGTAAGCGCTCAATTTGTTCATGACTTTTACATAACAAAAGCATACCTCGACGCGAATCATCCACTCCGTTAATCGTGACGATATTAATGGAAAGCATGCCAAGGAGCGATGCGATATCTCCTAACAACCCCGGGCGATTCATATGTATTTCATACTCTAAATACCATTCTTTTTTCTCCATATACCCCTTCTCCCCTTTACGTTACACGATGCGATCATTTAAGCAACGCTTTGTCGAAACACGCATGTATGTTTATTTTACCATTTGAATGCGAGAATGAAAAGAATGGACGACCGTTTTTTGTGAACAGATAAACATAGTAAAACAAGCTGGTGGATATCACCAGCTTGTGCCTACATGACTTATTTATTTTGGACAAGTTTAATCATCATGTTTGCAATAGCATGTTGCTCTTGCTCATTTGCCACATGCCACAAATCGGCAAGTACACGCTCTTCTGGGTTTTTCGGATCGACTTGTTTCGCCAAATAATCCCCAATTTGATAAGCAATATCCGAAATGACTTGCTGGTTCATCCCTTGCTCTTGTGCTTGATGAAGACGATCAGCTAAAAAGCTTTTCCATTGTTCAAAATTATCAAGAACAGACATATGCAAACCTCCTTGAAATTCGTTTCAAGAACAGTTTGCCTCACAACATAAAAAATTATGCTTGCTTAACAATACCAACCGCCATTTACAGATAAAATTTGTCCTGTAATATACGATGCATGATCAGAAATTAAAAATGACACAGCTTTTGCCACATCTTCCGGCTTCCCTACTCGCCCGAGTGGAATATCATCAATTAGCGCTTCCATCTCTTCTTCGGTAAACTCATGAAGCATCGGCGTATCAATGGCCCCTGGAGCGATCGCATTGACTCGTATGCCACTTGGAGCCACTTCTTTTGCTAACGCTTTAACGAATGTATTTTGCGCACCTTTTACCATCGAATATAACACTTCGCAAGACGCACCTGTTAGCCCCCAAATGGATGAAATTACTACAATTTGTCCACGACGTTGTTGAATCATAGAAGGCAACAGTCGTTTTGTCAGTAAAAATGGACTTGTTACATGTAGTTGCACCATTTGTTCTACTTGTTCATTAGTCATGTCCGTCATCAATCCATACGCACTCATTCCACTATTATGAATGAGCACGTCAATAGGATGGAAAATAGAAGACATTAACACATCTACCCCAGAAGGATGAGATAAATCAGCTTGAATCGCATATGTGTCTGTGGATATTTCTTTCATTACATGTCGAACGGATTGCTCATTTTTGTAGTAATGTAAGTATAAACTATACCCATCTTTAGCAAGCTGCCGAGCAATTTCTTGCCCAATTCCCCCGCTCGCTCCCGTAATTAAAGCATATTTCATCTCATTTCACCTTTTCGGAACAACTTGACATACAGTAAACTGTTCGCGAACAAAGCATTCGCGAGCGACCGCTTTTAAATCGTCAGACGTTAATGATTGTAACGTTTCCACAACATCGAACAAACTCATATGATCAAACGCATACCGAGTAAACTGATTTGCAACATATTCAAGAGAATTTAACGAACGTAAAAATGTGCCGATCTTTTTTCTTTTCATTCGTTCGACTTGCTCATCATCAATATCGTCAAACTCCAAAAGAATACGCTGAATTTCTATCGCTAATTGATCAGGTTGCGATGTGTCACCGCCAACTAAGCCGAACCCAAAATCACTTTCTTCCGTATAGTCAACCATAAATGTTTCGTCAATTAATCCTTGTTGATACAACCGCTCATAATGCAGCGAGCTTTTTCCAAATAAATAGTCGAGCAATAAGCCGATGGTACATTCATGTTTTAACTTGTCTTTTCCTTTTGTATATACGTTGTTCGCTTTTACACCAACGAAACATTTTGGCGTTTGCACGTTCATTTCAATGACATGTCGTTCACGAGCAACATGAGTCGGCTCCTCATAACGAAATCGCTCGATCTCTGTCGGCGGACGGAACGTTTTTTTCGCTTGATTCGTTCGAATTTGTTCAAGTATAGCGGATGGATCAATAGGACCTGTAACAAACAATAACATGTTGCTCGGATGATAAAACGTTTCATAACACTCATATAATAAGTCTTTCGTAATGTGTGAAATCGACTCTACCGTTCCTGCAATATCAATTTTTACGGGATGGTGATGATACATGCTTTCGATTGTCCCAAAATACAAACGCCAATCCGGATTGTCATCATACATGCGAATTTCTTGACCGATAATCCCTTTTTCCTTTTCAACCGTTTGTTCTGTAAAATACGGCTCTTGCACGAAATCAAGTAACGTTTCTAAATTTTTTTCTACATTTGTTGTACTAGAAAATAAATAGGCGGTGCGTGTGAAAGACGTAAAAGCATTCGCAGATGCCCCTTGTTTGCTAAACGTTTGAAATACATCGCCATCTTCTTTTTCAAACAATTTATGTTCTAAAAAATGAGCGATGCCATCTGGTACTTTTTTCATCGTTGTTTTTCCGTATGGGGTGAAGTAGTTATCCACCGAACCGTATTTCGTTGTAAACGTCGCATATGTTTTGTTAAATTCTTTTTTTGGCAAAATGTAAACATGTAATCCATTGTTTAACCGTTCATAAAATAATTGTTCCTGTAGTTGATCGTGGTGAATGATTTTCATTTTTTCTCACCTTCCTTCTCCGTTAAAAAATAAATCGTATCTAATTCAATTTTTTTCCCCACACGAACGATATCTTCTCGCGTCACTTTTTCAATTCCTTCAAGCCACTGTTGTAACGGACGTTGATTTGTTGCAATGACATTATGATAAGACATTTCGATCATTCCTCTTGCGGTATCGATCGTCTCTAATAGTTGATTACGAATGACCGCTTTTGTTTGAACGATTTCTTCATCGCTAAATTGCCCGTTACGCATCCCCTCTGCTTGAGCATGGATGATTTCGAGTGCACGCTCGTACTTGCTTGGGTCAATTCCCGCCATGACCATCATCATTCCTTGGTGACTTTCAATACGAGAAGCTGCATAATAAGCTAAACTCGCTTTTTCGCGCACATTAATAAACAATTTTGAATGTGCAAATCCTCCAAATATCCCATTCCATACTTGTAACGCATCATAATCTGGATCATTATATGTCGTATTCGTTCGATAGCCGAGATGAAGCTTCCCTTGTTTCACATCTTGTTTTTCTACAACTTCTTGCACATCCGTTCGTCTTATGATCGTCGGTGTCGCTATTGAACGCGGCGGGCGCACTTCTAGCGAAAAACGTTCAGCCACATCATGTTCTACATCAGCTAACATGACATCCCCAACGATGTATAAATCTATTTCATCGTGTTTCAACATGTGCTCATAATGTTCATATAAACGTTTAGCGTCAATCGAATCGACATCCTCTAGTTTACCGTGAACATCAAGCGCATAAGGTGAACCTTTATACATTTCTTCCATGAGTCGATGTTGGGCATATCGCATTTTATCGTCAAACAACGATTGGATTTTTTGTTTCAATGCCCGTTTCTCCTGTTCAACGATCGCAACAGAAAATCCATCTCCCTCGGTAAACGGACGAAATAGCATATCGCTAAATAACGTCAACGCTTCACGTAATAATGGCGATGTGTCACCTAAAAATTTTTCGTTTGCAATATCCATTCGAATAGTAATAATATGATTTTCTCCTTTTTTCGCTAAATCAACTTGTAAAGTAGCACCATATAGTTCGTCTAAATATGTACGTAACGCTTTCATCGACGGATGCCGCTCGGTAGCGTTTTGTAGTACGTATGGAACAAGGGCTCGCATCGTTACATCTCGTTCACATAACGGCGCTTTCATCTTTAATACGAGCGTATTCGTTTTATATTTTTTTGTCGGAATGACATGAAGACGAAGACCGCCTATCGTTTTTACTTCTTCTTGAAACATACAATCACTCCTTTTTATTTTATAGCCTCGACATTTTTGATCGCTCTTATCCGCTAAATAAATCGGATGATAAATATCGTTCTCCTGTATCTGGTGCCATGCAAAGTACACGTGCATCTTTCGGAAGAGTGCGAGCCACTTGAATAGCACAATAAGCTGCCGCTCCAGCTGAAGCTCCGACAAAAATTCCTTCTTCTTTCGCTAATCTTCTTGCCATCATTTGCGCTTCTTCATCTTTGACGAGCAAAACATCATCATACACCGTTCGATTTAAAATGCGGGGAATAAAACCTGGCCCAGTACCAGGAATTTTATGCGGCCCCGGTTGCCCACCCGAAAGAACGGGAGACCCGTATGGTTCCACAACATAAATGCGTAAACGAGGAAATTTTTTCTTTAATTCTTCCCCCGTTCCTGTTACTGTCCCGCCAGTTCCTGCCGTAAGTACAAACGCATCAATCCCATCTGGAAATGCTTCTATAATTTCAAGCGCTGTGCTAACCCGATGAGCATCTGGATTTGCTTCATTTTCAAATTGCATAGGTATAAAGCTGTTTGGAATGTTCTCGGCAAGCCGATACGCTTCATCAATCGCCCCTTGCATGCGCAAAGCTGCCGGAGTTAAATACACTTCTGCCCCATATGCTTTCAATAAATTCACACGTTCTTTCGTTGCATTATCTGGCATCGTAATAATGCAACGATATCCTTTTGCTGCACATACCATCGCTAATCCAATTCCTGTATTTCCTGATGTCGGCTCAATAATTGTGCTTTCATAAGGGACGATTTTCCCTTCTTGTTCTGCTCGTTCAATCATTCGTCTAGCTGCGCGATCTTTCACGCTTCCACCTGGATTAAACGACTCGAGCTTTATATATACACTTGCTCCCTCTCGAAAAACGACCCGATTGAGCTTCACAATGGGCGTGTTTCCGATCAAATCGATAATCGATTGATACATCATTTTCCCTTCTTTCCATGTAAACCTTTTTTTCATTGTACTACACATTAAAATAACAATGGTGTCGAAACGTTTGAAGAAATGAAAAAAATCAGTTAGAATACACGAGTGGGTATTCGATTATATACGGAGGTTGGGAACAAAATGAAAAAATGGGCAGTTCTTTTATTCGTATTTCTTTTCATCATAAGCGGATGTGCACAAGGGGGGTATGCAAACATTTCTGTTGATGAAGCAGCACAAATGATCCAAAAAGGAGACGTTGTTGTTCTTGATGTTCGAACAGAAGAAGAATACGCTTCTGGTCATATTCCAGGTGCGATGTTACTTCCTTTACAACAACTGAAAGAGCGCATAAATGAACTGAAAAAAGACGAGACATATATCGTTGTTTGTCGTTCAGGTAATCGCTCAGCGCAAGCAAGCGAATTGCTAGCGAAAGAAGGGTTTACAAATATATATAATATGACTGGTGGCATGAACGAGTGGAATGGTGATGTTGAAAAATAGGAGGCAGTCCTCCTATTTTTCAAACGAAAACGATATACGTTTTTCTTTTTCATCCCATATGAGCGCAGCGTTAAATGTGTTTTCTCCCTTTTTAAACCCTTTGATGACATTTGTCTTTCCTTCTGTTAACAATTTTTTTATGTTTGTTTGTGAAATGGATTTTCCTAACATCGTTTTTGAAATAGTAAATGAGCACTTTGTTTTTGCGTAATTGACACAGCCGTAAAACGAACCTTTATCAATGACGGATCCCCCACAAAACTTACAAGTCCCAACATGTTTTCCGATCGTTGTTTTTTTCTTTCGCCGAATCGAAGCCATATCAAGCCCTTCAAACGACCAGCTGCTTGCCATTTGCACCGCATCTGTTACGATTTTCGCTGCTAATTTTTTGACTTATTCCATAAAATGTGTAGCTGACGCCTTTTGTTCGCCAATTTCACTTAATCGTTGCTCCCATTTCGCTGTCATCTCGGGTGACGCTAAAATATGTGGACCGATGGCTTCAATTAATACTTTTCCTTTATCGGTTGCATATACTTGATTATTTTTTATTTCGATATAGTTTCGTTCCTTTAATGTTGTAATAATGGAAGCACGAGTCGCTTCCGTACCGAGTCCTTCTGTTTTTGCTAATACTTTTTCTAGTTGTTCATCGTCTAAAAATTTCCCTGCTGTCTTCATTAACGTAATCAGCTCGCCTTCCGTGTATCGCTTTGGCGGCTGTGTTTTTCCTTCTTTCACATGCACATCATATACAGTCCCTTTTTCTCCGCTTTGTACATTTGGTAAAAGCTGCACATCATCATCTTGTGACATAAGGACGTTCCGCCATCCTGCTTGTATTTGCTTTTTTCCTTTTGAAATGAAACGTGCCCGTCCATCGACAAGAGTAATCATCGTCGTATAGTCAAATACCGCCTCTTCACAATGGGCAGCGATCAAGCGTCGAACGATAAGATCGTAAATATTTCGCTCATCATGGCTCAGTTTTTCCAAATCTGGAACTTGTTCAGTCGGGATAATGGCATAGTGATCTGTTACTTTCTTTTCGTTTACATAACTTTTATTATGTAAAATTGAATAATGAGCAAGTGGAAAATAAGAAGCATACTCTTCCTTTTGGGCAAGCCACTTTAAAATATGCGGAAACGTTTCCGCTTCCCCTTTCGTGACATATTGTGAATCCGAACGCGGATACGATACATATCCTTTTTGATATAGCTTTTGTAATATATCTAGTGTTTTTTGTGGTGAATATTTAAATCGCTTGTTGGCTGTTGCTTGTAATGTTGATAAATTAAACAAAAGCGGCGGTAAAAATGTTTTTCGCTCACATGTAACTTCTTCTATCTCTACTTGTTTTCCTCTGCAAAATGCGCTCACCTTTTCGGCGAGCTGCTGATCATATGTTCTTGTTTCATTTTCATGCCACCACTTTCCTTCGTATCGTTTTCCATTCACATCAAACGTAGCAACAACTTCCCAAAACGGCTCGGGACGAAACTGTTCAATTTCTTTTTCTCGTCTCACAATTAATGCAAGCGTCGGCGTTTGCACACGCCCGACGGAAAAAACATCGTTCATCCCTTTTTGTTTCAATAAAATTGTGTACACTCTCGATGCGTTCATGCCAACAAGCCAATCGGCACACGTCCGCGCATACGCCTCTTCATATAGCGGACGGGTCTCGTTTTCATCTAACAACTGGCGAAAGCCTTGTTCGATTGCTTTCGGTGTTAACGATGAAATCCAAAGCCGTTTGATCGGTTTTTTGACGCCGCTCATATAAATGATATTTCGAATAATCAATTCTCCTTCTCTCCCTGCATCGCCTGCATGAATAATTTCTGTCACTTCTGGCTGATGGAGTAATTGTTTAATAATGGAAAATTGTTTCACCTTTTTTCGATCCATTTTATATTGAAAACGATTAGGAATGATCGGCAACGTATCTAGTGTCCACCGCTTCCAGCTTGCTTCATACGTTTCCGGAGAAGCTAATTCAAATAAATGTCCAACTGCCCATGTCATATAAGCGCCTTTCGGAAACAGCTCATTCGGTAAAATTTCAATATACCCTTCTCGTTTTTTTGTTTGAAAAATAGATGCAAGCGTCTTTCCTTGATCAGGTTTTTCAGCAATAATCACTTTCATTTTTCCACCCCTTCACGATGGCTAGAGCCTTTAATACTCATATACATACGGTTGATCTGGCGCATTCACAACGGTGACACTTGGCTTTATGATTACGGGAACAAATCTCTCTCTGTATGTCGTTTCGTCAATAATCCCTTCAACCTTTACCCATGTGTCGTTTTCCCATTTTGCTGCCTGATCTGTTTTTACTAATATCCCATAAACTGTTGCATCAGCCACACAACAAGTTAATCCATAACGCGCAACAACAAACTCATCGGCAGCAAAATCACGTTCTCGAAATACAAATCCTGTAATTTCAATTCTTTTCCCAATCATAGCGTCGATTTGTTCGTTAATGAAGTTTAATGTTGATACGTACTTGTCATCGTTTACAACAACCGTTTGTGCCTCTAATAAATCTTCTTTTAACTGTTCTTGTTTCTCAACTTTTTCCGTACCTTCATCTTGCATAATATTTTCAATTTGATTGTCAATATTTTGCATATACCCTTCTGGATCTTCTAAAAACTGTTCGACCATCTGTTTATTTTCTTCACTTATTTCTCTTCCACCTAACTGCACACCACGTTTAGCTGCAAGTGCACTATCTAGTACATAGTTTGAAAACATAAAACCGATAAGCAACGGAACAATAAACACTCCATACACTCGTATGCTTTGTCCGACTGTTTTCGGAACATGATGCCCGCCTTCACAATGATGACAACATCCATCCTCTTCCTTTCTCCATATTTGTATACTTCCAAGTAGTAAAATTGTGAACGTTGCAAAATAAATAAAAGGTAACATTTTAGGGACGATATAGTTTGTCAAGTTCCCGCTTAATAATAATTTGATAAACAATAAAGCATATCCACACAATAAAACACCTCGAATCATCATCACCCCTCCTCATCCTATGAAGTGAAATATATAGACGCACACATACACAACAGTCGTCACAACACCGATAAATATAACGACAAATCTTCGCCGAAAATATGCAAGCATCATTAACGTATTTTTAAAATCAATCATTGGACCATATATTAAAAATGCTAACAGAGACGCTGGAGCAAATGTCGATGTAAACGATGCCGCAACAAACGCATCTGCCTCTGAACAAAGCGACAACACATAAGCAAATCCCATCATTAAAGCCGGGCCAATTATTTCGTGTTGTCCAACTTCAACTAATATTTCACGATGAATCACAACTTGAAAGAAACTAGCGACAAATGCCCCAATAATTAAGTAGCGACCAACATCAAAAAATTCATCAACTGCGTGAGTCAACGTTGCTGTTAGTCGACTATTTACATGATGATCATGTGAATGCTTAATCGACTTTAATGGCAAATGATTCCGAAAAATAACATAAACGATTAAGCCAATAATCAAAGACGCAACAAATGCAATGCCCATTCTTCCATAAACGATAGACATATTTGCCGAAAACGCATAGTACGTAGACGCAAATACAACAGGGTTTAAAATCGGTGCCGTTACCATAATAACTACCCCTACATGAAGTGGCATTCCTTTTGTGATGAGTCGACGAACAACAGGAATGATGGCACATTCACAAATAGGTAGCAAGGCACCAACAACTGCCGCTGGAACAAGTGCAACAATTGGACGTTTCGGAATCCATTTTTGTACCATCTGTTCCGAAACGAACGTCTGAATCAATGAAGAGGCAAATACACCTAGTAAAATAAATGGAATAGCTTCCAACAAGATACTTAGGAAAATTGTTCCTACTTGCAAAGCAAATGAAGGAACGTTTACTTCCTTAACAAGAACATCCCCAAATAAAAATAAGGTCATGATGGATATAAATAATATCAATGAAGCTAAATCTCCTTTCTTACCAACCACTTTCTCCATATGCTCCCTCCAAAACATAATGATTCTTATTTTCTTTATATGCTTGTCTTTCTTTTAACATACAACTTTTTTCTTGTCAAAATAAAATCCCGAATAGATGAAAATCCATTCGGGCTACTTCAGCACACGTATTTGTTTGTTTACTGAAATCGTAATTTCGCCTTCGCCAATTTGCTCGCCATCTGCATGAAGGGGAAGAGACGTATTGCTACAAATATGAATATATTTCCCTTGAAACATATGTACTTCTTTCATCTTCACATGACCGCCCCAGAAAACTGTCACAAATAAAGCGAGCAATTTTAAACGTGATATATTATCGACAACGACAACATCAAAATGCTGATCATTTGACAGCGCAAATGGAGCAATCTTCATTCCACCGCCATAATATGGATGATTTGCAACGGTGACAAGCCACGCGTTTGAGAACGTATATTGTTTTTGATCAATAGTCAATTGCACAACGGTTGGTTTATATGCGAACAATTCTTTCAATAAATAAAGCACATAAACAAACTTCCCCAAATACAACCGATTTAACAGATGTTTCCATTTAGAATGGTTCACCCTTCGTGAAATATGTGCATCGAATCCACAACCAACGTTATTCACAAAAACACCTTGTTTTACACCTTTAAACGTTCCAATGTCATATACATCTACATGCGCGTCCTTAACACTCGATAACATGTAGCTAAGAGCCTCACTCCACTTTATTGGAATTTGTATCCCACGAGCAAAATCGTTTCCTGTCCCAGCGGGCATATACCCTACAGTCACATGACTGTACATCGCGACCCCGTTCATTACTTCGTGAATTGTTCCGTCTCCCCCAACAGCAATTAATGTAATCGGTTCATTTGTCTGTTCTGCTATTTGTTGTGCTAATTTCGCCCCGTCTCCTTGTTTTTGTGTGAACGCAACACGATAACAAATATGCTGTCGTCGAAGCACTTGTTCAATTTTATACCATATTTTTTTGCATTTTCCATTTTTAGCAGAAGGGTTTACAATAAAATACAGTTTCAAACTTTCTCCCCCATTCCTTATCTTCCCCTTTCCTTTTATTCTATCATGGCATATCTATGTATAACATCAATCTTTTCCCTTGACATAATTTTTTAAGACCTATAAAATTAAAAACAAATTATTGCACCGAGCGATTGATAGCCAAACAGTTCCATTGTTTTACCTTAGCGCTTTTGACGTGGTGACATGGCGAAAGCGAAAAGGCAAACGTTAAAACCGTTTAGGCTAAAGATACATCGGTATGCTTCACATGATGTGTAGCATGCCGATTTTCGTTTCTAAAGGGGGGATTCGTATGAGAACAAAAGGGGAACTAGAAGATCAAATTAGTCGCGCCCTTACTCAATGGGAAAAAGAATATTTAGGTCGCGGTCCACTCTCTGTGAAAACAGATATTTTACGAAATATGGTCATCGTGCAGTTGCGCGGCATTTTAACTCCTGCTGAAAAAGTATTGTGCGAAACAAAAGAAGGTATGTTGTCGATTAAACGCATTCGCGCAGATTTAATTGAATCAGGTAGCGAGCAACTAAAACAAATGATTTATACATTAACAGGTAAGCAAGTAACAAGCATGCATACAGATATTAGCACAAAAACAGGGGAACGGATGATCGTCTTTTTATTACAAGAACCAATCGATATACAAGGTTGATCTTTTAAAGGCCGATTGCGGTCAGTAAAAGATACGCCGGAAATATTTTTCGACCAAATCGAAAAATGTTTCCGGCTTTTTTGTTGAGTATAAAAAAGAAATAGAAGGAGAGGATTGCTATGCAAGAAATGATTATCAACAATTTAACATCGCCAGCTATTTTATTTTTTATTCTCGGCATTATTGCTGCTCTCGTCAAATCAGATTTAAAATTACCTACCGGGTTAAATGAATCGTTAAGCATCTATTTGTTAATCGCAATCGGAATGAAAGGTGGCATTGAACTTGCGGAACATTCTTTTCATGAACTCGTTCGCCCGTTAGTTGGAACGTTGTCGCTTGGTATCATTATTCCAATCATTACGTTTATGATTTGCCGCCGTCTTGGCATTGATCGTAAAAATGCAACCGGCATTGCAGCAACTTACGGATCCGTTAGCATCGTTACATTTGGTGCCGCAATCGCTTTTGTTGAACAAGCAAATATTTCGTACGAAAGCTACATGAACGCCTTTGTCGTCTTGTTAGAAAGCCCTGCGATTATCGTGTCCCTCGTCATATTGAAATTGTTAGAAAATCGCTCATATAAGCAAGAAGTAGTATATCGTTTCTCAGCTACATCTGTATACGGACCAATCATTAAAGAAGGTCTATTTGGAAAAAGCGTCTTTTTAATGGTCGGCAGCCTTCTCGTCGGGTTGATCGGCGGCGATCGTGCCCTTACGATTGTGAAACCGTTGTTTATTGATTTATACCCAAGTGTTCTCGTTCTCTTTTTACTAGGAATGGGTTTAACAGCCGGAAATCAGCTTGCAGCCGTACGTAAATATGGGATCAAACTGCTTGCATTAGGTATTCTTTTACCTCCTGTATACGGCTTTTTAGGAGTTGTGATCGGTTATTATTCAGGGCTATCGTTGGGAGGAACCATTTTACTTAGCGTGCTTGCTGCAAGTGCTTCATATATTGCTGCCCCAGCAGCGATGCGCGCATCCGTTCCTGAAGCAAATCCTGCGATTTATCTTGGCATGGCACTCGGGCTTACATTTCCGTTTAACTTAACGATCGGCATGCCACTATATTATGAAATGGCTAAATGGTTTTATTGAAAAAGCAAGGGGCGTCCCTTGCTTTTTTGACGTCTTATGTTATTGTAATGGTACGAAACAACGAAAGAAAAGGTGTGAGCAATGAATCGTTATATCGTCATCGGGGCTGGAATTGTTGGTGCTTCTATTGCCTTTCATCTAGCAAAAGAAAAAGGGCAGGTGATTTTAATCGATCGTGAAGACCGAGGGCAAGCAACAGATGCAGCAGCAGGAATCATTTGCCCGTGGACGTCACAACGGCGAAATAAAAAGTGGTATGCGCTTGCCAAAGGCGGTGCGGCATTTTATCCCCATCTCATTGAACAATTACAAACATATGGTCATCAAACAGGATATAAACGTGTCGGAGCAATTTGCTTACATCATGATGATAATAAGTTACAAAGCATGGAAGAGCGTTTGTACAATCGGCGTGAAGAAGCGCCTGAAATTGGAGAGATTATTCGTCTATCTTCGCAAGACGTAAAAATACGATTTCCTGTATTAAGTGACGAATACGAAGCGCTATATGTAAGCGGAGCTGCTCGAGTGGACGGACGCGCATTGCGACGTTCTCTTATTCATGCTGCTATTCAATTAGGGGCAACATATATAAAAGGAAGTGCGACCCTTTTGCATAAAAATGGACGGGTTATTGGCGCTACAGTTGGGAATGAACGTTATGAAGCGGATGCGGTTATTGTCGCGGCAGGAGTTTGGGCAAAATCGTTACTTTTACCGCTAAGTATTGATTTTCTCATTACCCCCCAGCGAGCACAAATCGTCCATTTACAAAACCTTGAGCAACATACTGATCATTGGCCTGTCGTCATGCCACCAAACAACCAATATATACTCGCCTTCCCAAAAGGAAAAATTGTCATTGGGGCTACACATGAAGATGGTGTTGGCATCGATTGTCGCGTGACTGCTGGTGGAATATATGAAGTGTTACATAAAGCGTTAACCGTCGCCCCCCATCTTGCTGATTGGACTCACTTAGAAACACGTGTCGGCTTCCGACCTCACGCACCAAACTTTTTACCTGTATTCGGTGCCGTCCCACAGATCGAAGGGCTTTATGTTGCAAACGGCCTTGGGGCATCCGGTTTGACTGCAGGACCATACGTCGGCTTCGAACTATCCAAAATGATTCTCGGGCAATCTACCTCATTACAACGAAGCGACTACGATGTCGCTCAAGCGATTCGATTTCTTTGATGAACGTACTGTTTAATTGCATATCCTATCGAAAGTGGAGGTTTTCTTATGAACAAATGGGCATTTGTTTCTGACTTTGACGGAACGATTTCGCATCAAGACTTTTACTGGATTGTTATTGAAAAATATTTTCCTGAAGGTGAACAATTATTTCAACAATGGCGGGCTGGAAAAATAAAAGATATTGACTTTTTAAGCACCGTCTTTACATCTATTCATCAAGATGAAGAAAAAATTATTGAAGATATTTATAACATTCCGATTGACGAAACAGTTTTACCCTTTATTACACGCATCCAACAAAACGGTGGCGATTTTTACGTGCTAAGCGCCGGATCGGATTACTATATTCGCCATATTTTCAAAAAGTACAATATACGTGGCGTAGACATTTTTTCTAATGAAGGGTATTATCACGATAAAAATATTCATATGCGCATTGATCCGAATCATATTCATTATTCAGAACGATACGGTATTGATAAATCAAGTGTCGTTCGCACATTAAAACAAACGTACAAAACGGTTTATTTTATCGGCGATAGCGAACCAGATGTTCATGCATCCAAAGTCGCAGATGTCACATTTGCAAAAGGAACGTTACAAGCGTTGTTGCGCGAACAACATATTCCTTTTGTTCCTGTGGACACGTTTGCGGATGTTGAACGTTATTTACAAGAAAAAGGAGTATTGAAATGAACATCCCTATTCCATCCATTCTTGAAATTGGAGAAGGTGTCATTTGGCGCATCGACGAGCTGATGAAAACGTATCGTTTTTCTAAAGCTGTTATATTATTTGATGATTTCACTTATCAAACGTACGAGAAAGAAATGAAGCGAGCCATTTCATCTGCTGCTGTTCACACTGTTTGCTTACCCCCCCAGCTTGATATCGTTGACATTATGAAAAAGGCGTTTGAACTTCCTCACTGTGATGTCATGATGGCCATGGGTGGCGGAGCAGTCATTGATTGCGGCAAATATATGGCGTTCTTACGACAAGTGCCGTTTCTTAGCATACCGACATCTGCGTCAAATGACGGGTTTGCAAGTACTAACTGTTCGTTACTTGTCAACGGTAAAAAAACAACCGTTCCCGCCAAAGTACCATTTGGCATTTTAGCTGATTTGCGTATCGTTCAACAGGCACCGGATCGTTTTATTTTAGCGGGCGTCGGGGATTTAATGTCGAATATTACAGCTTTGTATGACTGGGAGTTCGAACAAAACCATGGAGTTAGCCGTGTCAATGCTTTTGCAGCGATGATTAGCAAAAAGGCAGTCAATAGTTTCATTCGTACGCCAATGCAAAACATTAAGCATCCCATTTTTTTAAAAGAACTAATTAGTTCCTTAACGATGGGTGGCATTTCAACAGTTATTAGTGGGAATAGCGCACCTATTAGCGGATCTGAACATTTAATCTCCCATGCGCTTGATCAAATTAGCGAATCACCGCATATGCATGGCATTCAAGTTGGGATCGCTACGTATATCATGGCACACGTACAACAACATCGAGCGGAACGTATCACAAAAGTGTTTGCACGTACCGGATTTTTTGACTACGTCAAAACATTGCGTTTAAATAAAGAAGAATATCGCCAAGCGATCAACATCGCGCCAACGATCAAGCCAAACCGTTATACTTATATTCATGATGAACAATACCGAAAGCGTGCCATTCAACTTCTTGACGAAGACCGTATCTTACAAGAGATTTTCTTATAACGCACATAATTGATCACGAAATCGCTTACCCTACTATTGAGGAGGTGGGCGGTTGAATCAAACGTTGGCTTATTTGCGTGAGGCATTAACAAACTATGCTGATCGGCATCACATGATAGCCGTTCATTTATATAAAAAACTGATGAGTAAATCATACAAAAACGAGGAACAATTCGTTCGGGATTTATCGCAAAAAGAAGCGGCATTTTTAGATCGCATGCTTCGTCAAGAAATGAAGTATGCAAAAGAAGAACAAGATGTTGTTCGAGTTTATCATTTAAATGAAGTATATGAACAACTCATTTAAGCAAACTATGTCTAGCGCTTACATGGGCGCTAGACATGGTTATTTCTTTTCGTTAATAAAATAACAAAACAAATAGTCCATCGTAAACAAATCGTCTGGATAGTCGATCCCTACATCTTCCCCTTCATAAATGAGCGTTTGAATCAAATCATGAAGCGACTCGATATAAAACTCATATAAAAATTCATAACTAAACGGTTCATTAGGCATATGCGATTTCGCACATACACTCGGTGAACAGTAGTTCACATACGTGCGACATGGAATAGGTCGTACATCATAAATGAAACATGTATTTGTTTCGGGATTTAAAAATATACAAGGTAATTGCTCTTTCATATATATTTTTTTAAAATTTCTCTCTTCTGTAAAATCTAACGTTTCTACTCGCTTTATTTGTTCCGAGCAGTGTTGAATATACCATTGTATATGCTTATATATGCGTTCTTGCTCGTCATTTGGCAGTTTAGCAATATGAGTCATAATCCATGTTGCTTCTGCACGCGTCGTAATAATAGGAAAATAGCAACAGTGTGTACACCCTTTTGTACAAGTTGGGCGAATATTCACTTTGCGCTCAATTGTATGAATATGTTCATCAACAAGCGAAAGCAATTTTTTAAATGCTTGAAACATAAATTCCTTCCCATTTTCCCCATCATATCGTTCCAACCATTCATCAACTGCATCAACGAACGCTTGTCCATCCGGCATATGCTTGTCGTTAATTTGCTTACAAATCCGAACAATTTGCTCATATGTTAAAGGCATGTGTATCCTCCTTACTGTCTCGGTGCCTATAGCATAATTGCCACACCAACTAAACATACAAACCCACTAATCCAATCATACAAATCTGGCGTTTTTTTGTCGATCCCCCATCCCCCCATAGTAAAGATAAAAGAATGAAGATTCCTTCGTACGCCGCATACACACGTCCAAATGATGGGAATGACTGAAATGTTGCGATGACACCGTATAACGCTAAACATACTCCCCCAGCAATCCCATACATCGCTGACTTTCCTTCACGTAATCAAATCCATACAAGATATCCTCCACCAATTTCTGCAACACCAGCTAACAAAAATCAAATCACAGCACCCATATGTCCATTCCTTCCTGCCTTTTATTACACAGATGGCTGGATTGTACAATAATTTGCCACAAAATCGTAATACTTTCCGAAAACATTTCTCACAAAATAACCATTTTTACTTCACAAACAATTGCTATAGTGATAACGGGTAGAATTGATGAAGGGAGATGAATGAAAGTGAATTTTCCAATCGTTGAATTTCCGTGGTTTGGGAACGGAAACATCGTTGCACTCATCGCTATTATTCATGTTCTCATTAGCCATGGGGTAGCGATCGGCGCAACAGCTATCGTTGTATCAACTGAATATTATGCCATGCAAACAAAAAATGCAAAATTGGATCAACTAGCTAAACAAATGACAAAGTGGATCGTTATCATCACAACAACTATCGGCGCTATGACAGGGGTAGGAATTTGGCTTTCTACAATGGTGATTCAGCCAGATTCCATCGGTTCCTTGTTGCGCATCTTTTTCTGGGCATGGGTAACAGAATGGGTCATTTTTATCGGAGAAGTTGTACTCCTCCTCATTTACTACTATACGTGGGAGAAGTGGAAAGAAGGAAGAAAAAAGCAAAAACATCTGAATATCGGCATTACTCTTTCCATTTTTTCGTGGCTTACGATGGCGATCATTACGGGTATTTTAGCGGCTAAACTTACACCCGGCCGTTGGATGGAAACGCTTTCGTTTTGGAACGCCTTTTTCAATCCAACATACTTACCTTCACTAGCGTTTCGCACATTTTTAGCTGTCACGCTGACTATTTCGTTGTTTACAATCTTCGTACGCCTGTTTGTTAAAGATGAAGACGTTCGCCCACAGCTCTTTCGTATTTTCTCAATTTGGGGTGCAATTTCACTACCGGCAACATTTGTTTTTGGGCTTTGGTATTTGAAATCGATCCCCGAGCAAGCCGCGAAGCTTATTGTCTGGTCAACCGGCTTACCTGAACAAACATTTAACGTGTTAAATATTTTTGCGTTTGTACTAATTGTCGTTTTTCTCGCTTGGCTCGTTATTCGACCAAAAAAACTACCGATAGTGCTCGCGTTAGCAATGTTTGTTTCAGCCATTGGCTTTATCGGTGAATTCGAAGTCGTTCGCGAATCCGTTCGGAAACCGTATATCATTTACAACTATATGTATGTAAACGGAATTACCAAAGCAAAAGCAGAAGCAATGAATCGAGAAGGATACTTGGCTCATTCAACAATTGCCAAGGTAAAAGAAATAACAGATGAAAACAAACTTGAAGCCGGGCGCGAAATTTATCTAGGACAATGTTTGGCATGTCATACAATCGATGGCTGGCGTTCAAAACGAGCACTCGCTAATCGGCTTGACGGATGGTCTCAGGAGACAATTAAGTCATTTATTCCAAACATGCATAACGTAAGACCTATGATGCCACCGTTTGTTGGAACAGAAGAGGAACTTGAAGCACTCGCTGCTTATTTATATAAGGTGGTTAATGAACAAAACTAGAAAGGAGTGGAAACACATATGCATGTATTACAATTAGCCATCCCACCAGACTTTCCCTTGCCAATACCAGGAAATTTATCGTTACTTGAGTTTTTAATCGTTTTAACTTTCCTTCTTCATATTGTATTTGTGAATCTTACAATATCGCTCGCCAATGGCGCTATCGCCCTCGAAGGAGTTGGAATGATTAAGAAATCAAAAAGATTGGACGATATGGCTCGCATTTGTTCGTTCCATGCTTCCGTTCACAAAAGTATTGCTGTTGTTCTCGGCGTCGCTCCTCTGTTAATTATTAGCGTCATTTATACGCAATACTTTTATACATCTACTTTGTTAATCGGAAAAGCGTGGCTCAGCATCATTATTCTGCTGATTACATCCTTTCTTCTCTTATATTTATATAAGTTTTCATGGGAAAAATGGGAAAATAAAAAAGGATTGCATTTTATTGTTGGTCTTATTGCGTCAGCTATTTTACTGTTTATCCCGTTCATTTTCATCGTCAATATCGTTTCTATGCTATATCCAGAGAAATGGGAAACTGCAAACGGCTTTTTCCATAGCATTGTTCATTATCCACAAATTTGGCAACGATATGCTCACTTTATTTTAGCTAGCCTAGCTGCCGGTGGATTTTATATGTACTTCTACTTTACGTGGAAACAGAAAAAACAAACGTTATCTGACGTTGAACAAACGTTAAAAATTGGCGGTGTGAAAGTGACGTTTTGGATTACATTGTTGCAATTAGTATTCGGTTCTTTGTTGCTCATGTCATTTCGCCGCGATGTCATGCTATTGTTTATGGGCGATGATTTGCTGCTTACAACGCTTTTACTTACATCGATTTTATTGACAATTGTACTATGTGCCCTTTTATATGTAGCAATGAAAAAAGATACTCCCAAATGGTTTTACGCATCAATCGCCTGTTTCGTTTTGATTGTTGCGCTTATGGGATGGATGCGGCACGAAGTGCGGGAAGCATATTTGCAGCCTTACATGGACGAATATCCACGAACGTTCGATGTTCAAAAAGAAAATGTTCAACCAATAAAATAGAGAGGGGGCGTTTTGTACGCCGCCTCTTATTTTATGAACGCCTTGACTTCATCGACAGATAACAGTTTTCCTGTTGATACAACTTTTTCATTTACTACAAGCGCCGGTGTACTCATCACCCCATAGCTCATAATTTTTCCAATATCCTCTACTTTCTCTACTTGCGCATCGATTTGAAGTTGCGCAATGGCCATTCGAACGTTTTGTTCGAGCTCTTTACATTTTTTACATCCTGTTCCTAACACTTTAATCACCATTTTCTCATCCTCCTACAATATCGCATTAAATATATAGCCAATGGCGATAATGCCAATGGTTGCAATAAGGACAAATATACCAATGAGTTGCGGTTTCATCACTTTGCGAAGCAACACCATCTCTGGGAACGATAGCGCTGTCATCGCCATCATAAAGGAAAGTGCCGTTCCCGACGCCACTCCTTTTCCCATTAACGCTTCAATCATCGGAAGTGATCCGACTGCATTCGAATATAACGGTACTCCAAGAATGACCGCCACTGGAACAGCGAATATGCTTTCTTTTCCAGCATAACGAACGAGTAAATCTTCAGGAACATATCCGTGAATCCACGCCCCAATTCCAATACCAATAAGCAAAAATATCCATATTTTTTTTACGGTATCAATGACATTTGTTTTTGCATAAGCGAATCGATCACGCATCGTCATTTCTTGGACAACAGATTCCCCTAATTTAATATCAAACACATATGGCTCGATGTATTTCTCTAAATTCAACTTTCCAATCACCAATCCAGCGATCATGGCTAATAATACACCAAACAAGACGTACAACACGGCAATTTTCCATCCGAAAATCGAAAACAACATAACAAGTGAGACTTCATTGACAATCGGTGACGAAATTAAAAAGGTAAACGTCACCCCAAGTGGAATGCCTGCCTCAACAAATCCAATAAAAAGAGGAACGGTTGAACATGAACAAAATGGTGATACGACTCCAAGCAAAGCTGCTAGTACGCCCGCAATCCCTTTTTTCTTCCCGCTAATCCACTGCTTTACTTTTTCAGGCGGAAAATAGCTACGTACAAACGAAATAGTAAACACCATCACAGACAATAAAAAAAGAATTTTTAACGTATCATAAATAAAAAAATGGAGTGCTCCTCCAAACTTTGAAGTGATCGACAGTCCGAATACATCCTCAACTAACCAATCCGCAAACATGTTAAACATGAACATCTCTTCTTTCTTCCATAAGTGGCATCACCACTTCTTGATTTAGTTGATAAATTGTAAATTTCCCCTGCTTATATACGCTCACTACGTTTCCACGCTCAAGCAATTTCAAATGATGCGTGACAGTCGATGGGGGTAGCTGCAAGGCAGCTGTAATCTCACATACACATAAATCGCTGTGCGTTAACATACCAACAATACGCAAACGTGTTTCATCTCCAAGTGCTTTAAACAATTGGGCACGATGTTGTATGAGCTGATCATCTTGAAGAAAAGGAAACGTTTGCTTTGCTTTTTCAATCACCCCGTTTATTTCTTGTTCATTTTTTAGTTGCCAATGATTTTTCATCTGTCATTCACTCCCTTTACTTTTATAATAAAACTATTTTTCTAGTTTTGTAGTTTTAAATAATGAACATTTTTTTAACATGATTTTAACCATCTTTAATAATGGAAATAAAAAACATACAGAAAAGATGCCCGTAACGGACACCTTGACTTCTTTACTCCGTCTACCGTCAAATCGGCAGCTTAATGACAAACGTCGTTCCCTGTTCCGAGCTGTTGTGAAGCGCAATCGTCCCGCCATGGTTTTCAACGATTCGTTTGACGATCGTTAACCCTAGACCTGTCCCTGACGGCTTGGTTGTCATAAACGGTTCAAACATCGTTGCTTGCATCCCTTGTGGAATTCCTTTTCCAGAATCGTAAACGTACATATTGTACGTCTCGCCGACATCAGAATATATGCAAATCGTCCCATCTTCTTCAATGGACTCGATACTGTTATAAAGTAAATTGTACAACACTTGCATCATCTGTTTCGGATCGAGCTTCAACAAAACACGGTCAAGATGAACGTACACGCGAATATGTTTTTCCTCTAACGTATGTTGCAACAACGAAAGCAAGTCTTGAACGATCGTTTCCATATACGTCTCTTTCAACATCGGTGCGCTCGGTTTTGCGATCAGAAGCATATCTTCAACAATTGCATTAATGCGGTCAATTTCTTTTAATAAAAGCGGAATGTGATATTGCTCGCGATCGCGTTCATATAAATTTTCGTTCATAAACGCTAAAAAGCCGTGAATGACCGCGAGTGGATTGCGAATTTCATGCGCTGCTTTCGCCGCCATTTCCCCCATTAACGCCAACTTTTCCGATTGATGGATGCGTTTTGTGAGTTTCTCTATTTCAGTGATGTCAAGAAAGAAAAGTGTACGCCCTACCGTTTCGCCATACAAATTAAGTAAACTCGATTGTGACACTAAAAAAATTTTTTTCTCCCCATCCCTTTCATATGGTACTTTTAGTTGTTGGAATGGATCGCGATGAATGAAAAGTTCCCAAAATAAAGCATTATGTTCACTTTCTTTTTCTTGTTGAATTAATTGCTTAATTTCTTTTTTATCTAAATGAAGCAAAGCAGCCGCGGAATCGTTAATGAAATGATCCCGCTTTGAATTATCGATTGTAATCAAACCGATAGGCAACGAATTTAGTAATCTCTCAATATATACTTTATCATCCTGTAGTTTTTCGTATAGTCGAGAATACTGGCGAAATGTTGACGAGAGTAGTAGCATAATGATTGTGTATAAAAATAAGCCAAATAATGAATCGAATTTAAATAAAACAGACAATATAACGGCTACCACCAACATAACCGCATAAATATACGAAACTTCCTTCACTGTGCTACTCAGTACAACAATGAAGTCCGTAGACGAATGAAGCGAAAAATATAAAGCCATAAGTACAGCATTTAAAATAAAGTAGGTGAGGAAACAAAAGATATAGGCTAAAAAATATCTTAAAGATATTTCTCCAACTCCCCCTCCGAAAATGTTGTACACGTAATATGAAACGCATATCATAATCACATAGACAGAGAAATTAAATACATGTTTCCACCAAACCATTTTTTGAAGATGAGTAAAATATATGATAAAGCTCCCCAATATTAAAACCACTAGTGTATATTTCAATCCAAAAACAAAAAGTAAGGACAAATAAATCGATGACTCCAATGTAAATGAATTACCACTAGGCGGAAGGCATATTAAATATCGATCTAGCAATGCCACAGCCCCGGCAAACAACAATAACAACAGCCACTGTTCTTCTACGTGCACGCTAGAAAATGGCCATATATACAGAAATAATGCACACCCAAACAAAGAAATGAGCGTCACATATAGTACAAATAATCGTCTCATGAAATGTACTCACCTATCTGTAATAGTTTGACTCTATCATTCTATGGCAAACTGAAACAATAAGCAACACAGGATTTTTTTGTGTTCTCTATTATTCCAAGCAATCATCGATATGATACAATATAAGAAAAGCGCAAAGCGTCCCCCATTTCGCCTAAAGACGGTTCTCACCCTACGAGCAAAGACGAAATGTCGCTATCCATGGCTCCGCGAAGAGCGTACAAGCCTCACTGAGGAGGAAACTCCTTAAGTCGATGGCCCTTGAAGCTAGACAGCTCCCTACCCAATGGAAAAATTTTATACTTTCTTGCCTTTCAAAAAAGAAAATGACCAAGGAGTGACAGCAATGATTAAGTTGCCTAAAAATCATTCAAAACAATGGTATGGTATCAGTGCGTTTTTATTTTTTCTCTTTCTTTGTACACTTGCCGGTTCTCAATTGTTGCTTCACATCTCCATGGACTTTAAACAATTGATCGTTTTTGCCGTGATATCCTTCATTTTAGCGAGTATCATCGGAACCGGTGGCTTTTTTGGCAAAGTAGCATTCACTACTGTATCTTTCACTTTTTCAATTATCGGAATGATAAACGTTGTTTTTATTTCTATGACCCGCGCTCACCAAGGATGGAGCGATATAACAAGCATCATTTCTTTTCTCACTATTTCATTGTTTGGCGTTGTTACCGGAGTTATTGCCGAAATTATTCGCGCTTTTTTGAAAAAGAAGCCCAAGTAAAAAGAGCCATCTATAAAGATGGCTCCCTACATATAAAGCATTTGTTTTTTGATTTCGACCGCAAGTGGATGATCAGACGGGAGCTTCGCATACGTTTCAAGTGCTCCTTCTACTCCGCTTTCTTTTATCGTTTGCTGAAGTTGTACTGCTTCTGCATCCCCTTCATAATCAAATAACAACAATGCTGCGATTCCTTTGGCTAAAGATGTAGGAACTTCTCCAAAGCATTCATAATATTTCATTGCTGGGCGAATGAGCCGATCGTTTGATCCGAGTTTACGAATTGGCGAACGAGCTACTCGTATTACTTCATCTGTCTCCGAAAATACATGTTGTACACCTTGTTGCACAATATGAAACAATTCGCTATAGTCTTGCATAATTTTATGAAGCAACGGATTAGTAATGCCCATATGATGCTGTATACGATATAAAGCTGGTTTTAAATGGACAATTAAATCTTCGTACAATGGATAGTCGTCCGTTAAATCAATCTCTATTTTATCGCTCACAAAACGAATGAGCTCTTGCGCTTTCATCGCGATTGCTAAACTCGCCTCTTCTAACATATATCCACGCCGAGTTCTTAACTTTGCACCCATTAAATGCATCGTGATGTAACCAATTTCTTCTTCGGGAATCACAACATGAAAAACTTCTTCTAATTTTTTTGCGATTTTTTCTGCTGTTTCATATTCTTTCGTTGCACGAATCGCTTGCAAATGTTGGGCATCAAAATGGATAGCCTCTCCTTGCACAATGCGCTCAATGGCTAACGCCAGATGAATAACGAGAGCGATATACGAACTATCGGCAATCGTAAACGGAAGATTTTCTTTCATCGCTTCAATTTGTTGTTCGATCATAAACAATTTTTCTTTATCAACAAGCCCAAGCAACTTCTCTGTTACCGTATTTACTAAATCTGTTGACTTTTTTTGAATAGACTCTTTCATTAAAGAGAGAAATTGTGATTCATCAAAATGATCAAATAACAGTTCGCTCATCATTTTACGTTTTGCTGCTTCGGAGCCACATATTTCGACCCCATATCCCCTTTTACGAATGAGAGAAAGTCCGTGTTTTTCTACCTTTTCTTCCATTTTGTCTAAATCGTTGCTGATCGTGGCGACTGTTACGTTTAAATCATTCGCAAGAGAGACTAACTTCACCGGTTCTCCTGATTCTAATAAAGCAATTAAAATCATCGTTTGCCGCTCTTCAGGTGTATATTCCGTATGTGATAAACGAAATACATGCATTTGTAGCTGACGCTTTTTTTCTTCTTCTCCGACGATTTGAATACCAACACCTGCTTTTTTTATTAGTTGTAAATCATATGATTCAACAACTGGTTCAACACCTTTTAAATCACGGTGAACCGTTCGCTCGCTTACATCTAATTGCTTGGCGACATCTCCTACTGTAATTCCTTTTGGGTTCGCTAATAAAAGATCTAATATTTTTCTTTCTCTCGCTGATATATACACACACTCACCTCCCATCTAGCAACGATTGTTGACAATTTTTAAAAACACGTTTGCTTTTCAAGAAAAATTTTACCGTCACTTTTCTTAAATCACAACAAATAGAAAGCGCTTTTTCGTCACTTTACATGTTGACATTTTTTAAATGAAAGAAGCAAAAAGGTAAGCTGTTCACTTACCTTTTTGCTTGTTTATTCGTTATTCACCTTTTTTTAACATCTCGATCAATTCATCATATTTTGGACTATTTAAGAAGTTTTCAACAGATACGTGGTATGCATTTGGTAATTTTTCTTTCGCACGATCTGTTAAATTTTGATGAGTAATAACCACATCTGCATCCGCTGGCAATTGATTAATCGCTGTATTTGTTACTTCAATATCAAGTCCAGCTTTTTGCACTTTGTTTCTCATAATGGAAGCACCCATCGCACTTGATCCCATTCCTGCATCACAAGCAAAAACAATTTTTTTCACTTGTTTTGGCGCCGCAGTGCTTAAAGCTGAAGCCACGCTGCTTTTCTTTCCTTTTAATTGTTGCATTTGTTCTGTCGCTTGTTCTAGATCGCCTTCTCCTTGTTTTGATGTTTTTAAGAAGAAGGATGCCACTAAGAAAGAAACGGTAGCAGCAACGATTACACCGGCAAGAACCCCTAAGTAATGACCGCGCGGCGTCATAGCAAGTAGCGCAAAAATACTTCCTGGCGATGGAACTGCAACAAGACCTGCATTAAATACTGTGAATGTAAACACCCCACTCACACCACCGGCAATGGCAGCTAAGATGAGTACTGGGCGCATTAAAATGTAAGGGAAGTAAATTTCGTGAATTCCTCCAAGGAAATGGATGATCACTGCACCCGGTGCTGATTGTTTTGCCATCCCTTTTCCGAACAACCAATAGGCAAGTAAAATACCAAGACCTGGACCCGGGTTTGTTTCAAGCAAGAATAAAATAGATTTTCCTGTTTTTGCTGCTTGCTCAATACCAAGCGGACTTAAAATACCATGGTTAATGGCATTGTTTAAAAATAATACTTTTGCTGGTTCAATAAAGATGTTTGCTAAAGGTAACAATTTCGCGTTAACAATTGCTTCTACGCCCGCTGCTAATGTTTTGTTTAATCCTAAAACAACTGGACCAATTCCTTTGAAAGCGACTAATGTGAGTAACCCACCAATAATACCTGCCGAAAAGTTGTTTACTAACATTTCGAAACCTTGTTTGATTTTCCCATGAACAAGTTTGTCAAACTGTTTAATGGCATATCCGCCAAGCGGCCCCATGATCATGGCACCTAAAAACATCGGAATGTCTGAACCGACAATAACCCCCATGGTTGCGGTTGCACCGACGACACCACCACGAACGTCATAAATCATTTTTCCGCCTGTATAACCAATTAATAATGGCAATAAATACGTAATCATGGGGCCAACTAATTTAGCGAATGATTCGTTTGGCAACCAACCTGTCGGGATAAATAATGCAGTAATAATTCCCCACGCAATAAATGCCCCGATGTTTGGCATAATCATTCCGCTTAAATAACTGCCAAATCGTTGCACTTTTACACGAAAACCTGTTTGATTTTCCATGTTTTTTCCTCCTCTTTTTTATTTGGTCTTGCTATAGCTTCATATTAAAGCGCTTACAGGTCACATTCAATGTAAAGTAAATATCATTTTGTCTGTCACAATCTTGTCATTTTTTAAAAACAAAAAGAGGAAAAAACATTTCTCAACCATTCCCATTATTAGTTTGCTTCGTAACGGCAAAAACTAATGATGCATAACAATTAAAATGTCAAGGAGGGATGCACAAATGATAACAAAACTAACGAAATCTATTGCCGCCTTAGGTTTACTTGCCATTGTTGGCTGTAACAACGCAATGGATATGAACAACCGTTCAAACATTTCTGCTTTGCATACGACGCTATCAAGCGATCAATATCCTCATACAAAAGCGATATTGATTCAAGAAGCTCGCTATAAATTTGTTCCGATCGATCCAAAAGACGCAGCCAATTTACGCACACAAATCGAACGATCGTTAACGGAACAACAAAGAATGTATGTACAACCGAGACCTTACACGCCGTCACCAAATACGTATCAACGTCCAAATCAGGTGACGCCGACACAACCGAACAGACAAACACAACAACCGACTCAGCAGCAACAAAAACAAACAACACCGACAACAAGTATTAGTCAATATGCACAACAAGTCATCGATTTGACAAACAAAGAACGTGCTCGGGCAGGGCTGCCAGCTTTACGTGCTGATGCGCAGCTCAGCTCGGTCGCTCAGAAAAAATCGGAAGATATGCGAAAAAATAATTATTTCTCGCATACAAGCCCAACATACGGCTCTCCTTTTGATATGATGCGCGATTTTGGCGTTTCTTATCGAACAGCTGGGGAAAACATCGCCAAAGGGCAGCGAACACCTCAAGAAGTAGTTAACGCGTGGATGAATAGTGCCGGACACCGCGCCAACATTTTAAATCGAAACTTTACGCATATCGGTGTTGGATTTGACGGAAACGGAAACTATTGGACACAAATGTTTATTGGAAAGTAAAGTCTCCTTTACCACTGTCAAAGGAAACGGCAGTTGAACATCATAAAAAAACCGCCGTCTCAATACGAGGCGACGGTTTTTTATCTTACCGTTCAGACACTTTTTCTAATAACGCATCTCCTGTCTTACTTACACGTACATACGCAAAACGAGCATGGCGTTGTATATCTCCTCCTGTTTTTTCTGGAACAAAATACGTTTCAATTCCATAAATGATTGTATTTCCGTATATATTTCCATTTACTAATACATCGCCTTCTCGATACATATTCGAATCGCGTCGTTTTCCATTTAACGAATACACGCCAACGAACCGATGAACGCCTGTTTCATCCCTTCGTAAAATGACTTGTGCTTTTCCCCACTCATCCATTCCCTCAATTGTTGAAATTTCATATTGAAGACGAACATAATCTCCTTGAATGAGCGAACGTGGGTCTATCGGTTCAAGTTGCAATTTCATTTGTTGACCATATTGAAGATGTTGCTCTTTATCAAACGTCACATAGGTGATAAAAGCAACTTGCAACATGATAATGACGAAAAGCGGTAACCATTTTTGCTCATGGAAAGATAATGAAATCGACTTTCTTTTTTGTACGACCGAAGCAACGATCAATAAACATACTCCAACAATGGCTAATGTCATAGATTTATGCAATAAATTCCATACCCATTCATAATACTTTAACGCTAAAAACAAAAAGATATATAACCAAGCAATTGCTTGTTCTTTTTCATTCGTACGGAAAAAGAGAACAAAAGCAACAAAGCCAAGAAACAGTATATTCCATACAACATACGCCCAATCCACCACAACTAAATCAGCACTCGTCAATAAAAGAAGCGTAGCGAATGAAAAAACGAGGAAAACGAGTCGCTCATACGTATGTTTTGTAATCCAATAAATGATGCCGTAAAAAACAAATACGGTAAATAACGTGAAACGAATGTCGCTCCACTCATCAAGCATCATCATGACGAAATAAAGAGAAACAGCCACATTCGTCATCGTTCGTACACCCGCCGACATTCGCCATGAAACAACAAATAATACAGCGATATATACAGTAATGACAATAAAGAAAACCTCTGTTACGCTAAACGCACCGAGGATATATCCAATCGCAAGCAATGTGTAGCGAACAACATCGTTCCATCTTTTCAATAACAATCCCGGAACAACAAACAAAAAAACTGATATACTTAACAACCAATAAGGAGAAAACACATCAAACCAAAACGACAATAATTGCAATATACTTCCAACTGTAATAATCGAAGCAACCCCTGTAACAATCACTTGAAAAGCAACAAAAAATATTTTCTCTATTTTTCCGTTGCTTCGCTTTTTCATCCAACGAAGCGCATAAATGCCTATATAAACGATGACGGCCGCCAACACAAGCCCAAATATATACCAATTACCACCAAAATGTCGCTCAACAAAGCGAAAATATTGCACAACCCAAAACATACCTGCAAACAGCACCGTACATATAAAATACGGTTGTTTCCTTACATATATTAAAAACAATACGAAGATCAAAGCATATACGTACGGCCAAAAATGAAACTGGTCTGCGGAAATCCCGTGTACAAATATGACAAATAGCCAAATGTGCGTTGCCATATAAGCCAGAACAGAAACAATCGACGGACGTCCAAGAAATGAAATAATTCCATTGATTACGGCAAAAAGCAACAAAATAAAAAACGCTAGCCATTCTCCTCGCTCAATTTGATACGAAGACGGAAAGTAGTAAAACCAAAACGTAAGCTGTAGCAGTCCGAAACTGAATATAGCGAGAAATCGAATGCGAGTAAACATGGCAAACATAGCAGTAGGAATGAACCAAATGAAAAACAATAAAAAGCTATCCGCATGCGAGTTATATACTTGACCAATTAATGCGACACAAATTCCAAATGTTATCGCCCCAAAAATAAGCAACCATTTACTTAAAAAATGATGGCGAAAAACCGTGGCGCTCATGCCATAAAACAAAATCATAAACCCAGCACCAATCCCGACTTTCATCAAGCGCCCAAGTTCAGGCCAGTTAGAAGCGAAAAAATAAACGAGCGCTGCGACAAAAAACAAAAGCCCTAACAAATATGTTGTTTTCACAACACGTTGTGCCATAAAGTGGCCTCCTTAAACATCCTTTTTATCATTATACTATGACTAGGGGCCAAACGTATACATCATTCATCGATATCCAAGCCGCTCCGAAATTTGTTTACCTATCTTTTTCATTTGTTCGTGAAGTTGTTCAATCCGTTCATTTGTCATGCGAATGGTCGGTCCGGAAACACTTACTGCGGCAATGACTTGTTTCGTATGATCAAAAATCGGAACAGCGACACATCGTATACCGTATTCATTTTCTTCTAAGTCGAGCGCATAACCACGTTGCCGAACACGTTCTAGCTCTTGAAACAACATTTGACGATCTGTAATTGTATAATGAGTATGTGGCGGCAATCCTTTTCGATCTAAAATATCCGCAACAACATGCTTGGGCAAATGTGCTAAAATCGCTTTTCCAACAGCCGTACAATGCATCGGCGCTCGCTTTCCAACTTTCGAATGCATGCGCAACGTTTCATTCCCATCTAACTTTTCAATATAAATGACTTCTCCTTGATCGTACACGACAAGATGCACAACTTCATTTGTCAATTTTTCCAACCCACGCAAATACGGTTTCGCTTCTTTTCGCAAATCAATCGATTCTAACAACTTTGAGCTCATTTCCAAAAGCTTATAACCGAGCTTGTATCGCTCTGTTTCTCCATCTTGTTCAACGTATCCGTGTTCAGCCAGTGTCGACAGTAACCGATAAACTGAACTTTTATGAATACCTATTTGTTTTGCGATTTCAGTTACACCCATTCCATGACGTTCATTACTTAAAATATCCATAATTTGTAAAGCTCTATCGACTGATTTCACAAACGAATCTTTTTCCATGCTGCTTCCCACCTTTAGCACATAACGAGGGCATTCACATGGAATGCCCTCATCACATTATTGTTTTACATGAGCAAATTTTGCTTTTGCTTCTAAACGACGGCGATGTAAAATCGGTTCTGTGTAGCCGTTCGGCTGTTCATATCCTTTGAAAACGAGATCGCACGCTGCTTGGAAGGCAACTGAGTTATCATAATCCGCTGACATTGGTCGGTATGCTGGATCGTCAGCATTTTGTTCATCGACAACCTTCGCCATTCGCTTCAATGTTTCAAGCACTTGTTCTTTCGTACAAATCCCATGATGCAACCAATTCGCAATATGTTGACTCGAAATACGAAGCGTTGCACGGTCCTCCATTAAACCAATGTTATGAATATCAGGTACTTTTGAACATCCAATCCCTTGGTCGATCCAACGAACAACGTAACCAAGAATACCTTGTGCATTATTATCTAACTCTTGTTGAATTTCCTCAGGCGTCCATTGTGGGTTGACAGCGACAGGAATTTGTAATATGTCGTCACGATAGTTCTTCACATTTTTCTTCAGCTCATCTTGCACCGTAAACACATCTACTTGATGATAATGAAGCGCATGTAACGTCGCGGCAGTCGGCGACGGAACCCAGGCTGTATTTGCCCCAGCTTGCGGATGGGCAATTTTTTGCTTTAACATTTCCGCCATCATATCAGGCATCGCCCACATCCCTTTACCAATTTGAGCTCGTCCTTGAAAACCTGTCGCTAACCCAATCGCCACGTTCGAATTTTCATAGCTTTGTAGCCATACGGACGACTTCATTTCATTTTTCCGAATCATCGGTCCTGCTTCCATTGATGTGTGAATTTCGTCGCCTGTACGATCTAAAAATCCTGTGTTAATAAAAATAATTCGATCTCTTACCCGATAAATACAATTTTTCAAATTCAGTGTTGTACGACGCTCTTCATCCATCACGCCAATTTTAATTGTATTTCGCTCAAGACCGAGCATATCTTCAACCCGATCAAACAATTCGTTCGCAAATGCTACTTCTTCTGACCCGTGCATTTTCGGCTTTACGATGTAAATGGAACCTTTTCTTGAGTTCACATATTTTCCATTACCGAGAAGTGAATGTTTCATAATTAAAGTTGTCACAACAGCATCTAAAATGCCCTCATACACTTCTTCCCCATTTTCAAGCAAAATCGTATTGTTCGTCATTAAATGCCCAACGTTTCGCACAAACATGAGTGAACGGCCTGGCAATGTGAGCGTTTCGCCACTTGGCGTTGTATATACACGATCTGGATTTAGCTTGCGTGTAATAGTTTTGTTTCCTTTTGTAAAGCTTGCCGTTAAGTCACCTCGAACTAAACCGAGTAAGTTGCGATACACAAGTACTTTATCTTCCGCATCCACCGCTGCAACGGAATCTTCGCAATCCATAATTGTTGTTAAAGCTGACTCTAAATAAACATCTTTAATCCCAGCTGCATCTGTCTGTCCGATCGGATGAGTTCGATCAATTTGTATTTCAATATGCAAGCCGTTATTTTTTAACAAAATAGCAGAAGGTTGCTCTGGTGAGCCTTGATACCCGACAAATTTCTCCCCATCTTGTAATGTTGTCGTTTGTCCATTTTTTACTGTTACAGTTAATATACCGTCTACAACAGCGTATTGAACAGCATCTTTATGCGAATATTCACGAAGCGGTACCGCTTCATCTAAAAAGGCACGGACGTAAGCAATGACTTTCTCACCGCGCACCGGATTGTATCCTTTTCCTCGCTGTGCACCATCTTCTTCACTAATCACATCTGTCCCATATAGCGCATCGTACAAACTTCCCCAACGAGCATTGGCTGCATTAAGGGCATAACGTGCGTTTGTAATTGGAACAACAAGCTGTGGACCTGCTTGCTTAGCAATTTCATCATCTACATTTTCTGTTGTAATTTCAAAGTCATCAACTTCTGGCTCTAAATATCCGATTTCTTGCAAAAACGATTTATATTTTTCAAAATCGAACTGCCCACGATGTTGCTTATGCCATTCATTAATCTTTTCTTGCAGTTCATCACGCTTCGCAAGCAACGCTTTATTTTTCGGTGTGAGTTCTTCAATCAGCTGCTCAAAATCGCTCCAAAACTTGCTCGCATCTACCTCGCTATTCGGTAGCACTTCATTTGTTATAAAATCATAAAAGTTGCTGGCGACTTGCAAACGTCCAACTTGTACATATTCTCCCATCATCATTCCCCTTCCCCTTTTGTTGCGTATTATGAAACATCGTTTCAAATTTCTCGAAAATATCATACCATACAAAACCAGAAAATTTCAACAATTTTCTTACAATGAATAAAAGCGGGAAAAGTCCCGCCTTACTTGTAAATCCCATATTTTATAATATTCACATATTCATCTAACTCTTGTACAAGCAAATCTCCTTGTTGAATCGGGTTATATTTTTTATTTTTATACAGTTGCATGTACTTATTCGACAATTGTTCAATGATCAACATCGTCATGCGCACGACAGTTTCAGCACATACATCGTCACGCAATGTTTCTTTCTGCAGAAGATCTTTTAAAAAAATATGTTGCAATTGAAAATCTTCAGCATATGTTTCGTAATGTTCTGCAAGCAGTTGTTCCATTTCTTTTTTCACCGCTTTTGGTGGATTAGCGACTGCATCGATGACTAGTTGTGTTTCATTCGGATATTTCATAAATACTCGTTGCTTGATAAGCACAATTTGTTTTATTCGTTCAAAAAAGTCACTACATCTCAGTTCATTTACTGCTTCCATCGTTTTTTCAGTCAATAACCGTTTTGCATAATGAACGACATACAAATACAAATTTTTTTTGCTTTTAAAATAGTGAAACAACAATCCCTTTGAAATGCCAGCACGGCTCGTCATCACATCTGTTGATGCGTTTTCGTATCCGTTCTGCACAAACTCTTCAATAACGTTTTGAATAATGACATTCTTTTTTTCTTCTGGTTGCCTTTCAAACGTTTCGTACAATCAAACCACCCTCATGCGACAATATCTTTCTTTTGATAAACGACGTATGCTGCAACAATACTTGAAATAATGATTACAATCATTAAACTTGCATACAATGGATCTATTTGTAAATCATAAATGATCGGTGCCGCATCGACATATTTAAACGGACTCACATATTTTAAAAACGATAAATCTTCAGAAATACTTGACATCATGCTCATAAAATAAGTGACGAAAACAAGCCCAAGGGCAAGCGATGAAGCATTTCTCGTTTTACGCATCATCGTTGATAACAAAAATGCTACAGCCGCAAACGTCACGTGAAGAAATATCGTTGCTCCTGTCAGCAAATAAATAGCTTTTAACGAAACATCATATTCTTTAGCTATCTGAAAACCGACTAGACTAACAAGGAAGGAAACCGTATTTATGATAATAATATTTACAACGACAACGAGCCCTTTATTTGTCAAAATTTCACTTCTTGTGACTGGTTTAGCAAGTAAAAATTCAATCGTTTTATCGTTCTCCTCTTTCGCAACGATGTTTGCGGCTAACATCGCTGCGTAAACGCTACCAAGTAACGTCGTCATCGTATATACACGAACACCGTAATACCCTGTCAAATCACCGATGCTCAATTGATCCATCCCAAACGCCTTAATCATCGCTGGTGGCAATGATTGAAGAAGTTTCGTTACTTCTTTTTGCTGCTCCGCAAACTGTGGAAAAATACTTAGCGTCAACAGTATGAGTCCGCTAAGCACAACAGTCCAAATAACTAAAGATTTTGCGTTCCGTTTCCATTCCCGTTTAAACATCGTCTATCCCCTCACTTTTCGTAATAGTGCATAAATACATCTTCAAGAGACGGTTCGCTCATCGACACATCTTTAATGCGCAAGTTGTGCAACTCGGCTATTAGTTCGTTCATATCCCCTTTATATAGCATCGTCATTTCATTGCCGTTGATTTCTTTTTTTACAACACCCGCCAAATCAAATGGGGCGTATTGACCGTCTTCAAACACGACCGTCACATGTTTCAACTGGTTTTTCGTTAAGTGTTCAATCGTCTCCACTTGAATAAGCTTGCCTTCTTTAATAATTGCTACACGATCGCAAAGTTTTTGTACTTCAGAAAGAATGTGTGAGGAGAAGAAAATCGTCACCCCTTTTTTCCGCTCTTCTAAAAGAAGTTCAAAAAACGTATGCTGCATAAGCGGATCTAATCCACCTGTTGGCTCATCTAAAATTAACAATTTCGGTTCGTGCAACAACGCCTGAACGATCCCCACTTTTTTTCGATTTCCAAATGATAAATCTTCAATTTTTTTATAGATATCTAAATCAAGACGTTCAGCTAACTGTTTCAATCGTCGACCCGACACTTTGTAAAATGATGCCGAATACGTCAATAAGTCGATTACTTTCATGTCATCATAGTAATGCACTTCAGAAGGTAAATAGCCGACATGTCTCCGAATTTCTTTTGCATCTTTCACAATATCTTTTCCGAAAATCGTCGCACTTCCGCTCGTTGGATAAATGAAATTCAGCAATGTACGAATCGTTGTGCTTTTTCCCGCCCCATTCGGTCCGATAAATCCAAAAATTTCTCCTTCCTCAATCGAAAATGTAACATGTTCAATTCCTCGATTGTTTTTATACATTTTCGTTAACTGTTTAACACCAACAATGCCCATTATTCCGCCTCCTCGACATCGCTCATTTATTGACTAATAAGTCAATTCCACAATACAACAATTTGACTCAATAGTCAATAAGGATATGTTTACATATAATTCAAAAAATGATATCATTAAAATATCTTTATGATGTTAGGAGGAAGAAACGTGAAAGAAACAAAAGCATGGTATGTAAACGGGTTTTTCGCTTTATTTTTCATTATCGCGTTACTTGCAGGAGCTGTTTGGCGATTTTTTATGGAGATGGAACTTGTCCTTCCACTTTTATTTGTTGTCCTCGCTTTCCTATTAGCAACAGGCATGACAATGGTTCAACCTAATCAAGCAAAAGTCGTCATTTTTTTCGGGAAATATATCGGGACCATTCACGATAGCGGTTTATTCCTAACTGTTCCCCTCAGCGTTCGCAAAACGGTTTCATTACGTGTGCGCAACTTTAATAGTGCAAAACTAAAGGTGAATGACGTCGAAGGAAATCCAATCGAAATTGCAGCTGTCGTTGTTTTCAAAGTGATTGATTCAGCCAAAGCAATATTTGATGTAGATAACTACGAGCAATTTGTCGAAATTCAAAGTGAAACAGCCATTCGTCACGTCGCCACAAAATATCCATATGACACATTTGAAAACGAAGACATTTCACTGCGCGGAAACGCTGATATTGTCTCAGAGGTATTAGCAGAAGAACTACAAGAACGATTGAATGTTGCAGGCGTTGAAGTCATTGAAGCGCGTTTAACGCACTTAGCGTACTCTACGGAAATTGCAAGCGCTATGTTACAACGCCAACAAGCTGCCGCCATTTTAGCAGCAAGGAAAAAAATTGTTGAGGGAGCAGTTTCAATGGCCAAAATGGCGATTGAACAGCTGGACAAAGAAGCTCATTTACAGTTAGATGAGGAAAGGAAAGCAAATATGGTTAACAATTTAATGGTAGCAATTATTTCTGATCGTGGAGCCCAACCAGTGATCAACGCCGGAACGTTATACTAACGGTGAATACGAAATGACAAAGAAAAAAAACTTTCCGCTACGAATCGATCCAAAATTGTATGAAATTATCGAGCGTTGGGCGCAAGATGAATTTCGAAGTGTGAATGCTCATATCGAATTTCTACTGCGTGAAGCAGCAAAGCGCGAAGGACGTTTGAAAGAAAATAAAAAATAGAAAGGTGTCCCAAAAGCTTTCGGGACACCTTTTTCCGTCATCATACCTCTACGCATGGAGAAATACTATTTCGCAAATACATGGTTTCCAATCACAACTGTCACTTGGCGCGAGCGGATCCATTCGCTTTTCGCCGTCTTTGGATTGTAAAAGTACAATGAACCACTTCCTAAACCGCGAAAAGCAATGGCTTCTTCAACCGCTCGATATGCTTCTCGATCCGCTGGTTTGTTAATCTCGCCGTTTTGTACAGGAGTGAACGCATAATATCCCCCTGAACGCCCATAAATGACTTGGCGAATTGTATTTGGAAAATTCGGATGGTCGACACGATTCAACACGACTGTAGCAACTGCCACCTTCCCTGCAAACGGCTCTCCTTTTGCTTCCGCATGAACGAGGCGAGCTAACAAATCTTTATCGGCTTGAGAAATAGGTTGCGGAATACGCAACGCTTCACCAACGAATAAAATATCGGATTGTTTTTGATTGATTCGTTGAAGCTCTAGCAATGAAACATTGTAACTTTTTGCAATCGTCCAAAACGTTTCCCCTTGTTTTACATAATGAACTGTCGTTTGTGCAGCTACTTCAGTTGTTGAAAAACAAAAAGCTGCTACAAAGGCAGAAGCAAGTGCTAGCAATTTCCTCATATTATCCCTCCTAGTCCGTTGCTCGCTTATAAGACTAGCAGGGATTTAGCAATCTATCATTATCTAATTTATGGAAAAATCTCAAAATACATAGTATGCAACGATCGGGACGGCATATGGAAATTTATTCATTTAGTAGAGTTCTCATCATGAATAAGCACTCATGCATATCTCAAAACAAAAAATACAATACGTATTGACAACTTACTTTTTGTAAGTTTATAATTATCTTGAAATCAAGATAAAGGTTGATGCATATGAGCCAAAACGATCAAACATTATCATTAAAACTATTCATTGTTCTTTCTAGAGCACATAAGGCGGTGTCGGGACATGTAAAACATGACATTCAACGTTACGGACTAAACCCAACAGAGTTCGGTGTTCTCGACTTGTTGTATCATAAAGGAGCGCAGCCGATTCAACAAATCGGTGACAAAATTTTACTCACTAGTGGAAGCATGACATACGTCATCGACAAGCTCGAGGAAAAAGGATATATTGTCCGGCAACGTTGTGAAAAGGACCGCCGCATTACGTACGCTGTCATTACTGACGAAGGAAAAGCACTAATGGATCACATTTTTCCTCAACACGCACAAAAAATATCGGAAATTTTCCAATCTTTATCCACAGATGAAAAAGAAACGGCGATTCACTTACTCAAAAAGATAGGTCTTTCGTTAGCGCCTTTTTAAGGCCTATCGCACAACTTTTATCTTGAAGTCAAGATATATAAAAGGAGAAATGATTATGATGCACATCGGTATTTTACTTATTCGTCTAGCTGTCGGTTTAACTTTTGTAGGTCATGGCGCTCAAAAATTATTCGGATGGTTTGGAGGATATGGCTTAAAAGGAACGGGAGGATGGCTTGAATCTATTGGACTAAAGCCGGGGGTGACAATGGCTCTCATTGCTGGTTTAGCTGAGTTCGTTGGAGGGGTGTTGTTTGCGCTTGGGCTGTTTACCCCATTTGCAGCTTTGTTAATCGCTGCAACGATGTTCGTCGCCATTGTAAAAGTACATGCACCAAATGGATTTTGGATCACACAAAATGGATTTGAATACAATCTCATTTTAATTGTGGTTGTCATTGGCGTTGCACTTATTGGCGCAGGCGACTACTCACTTGATGCACTTATAAAATAAGGAGGCACACCATGATTCACATATATCCTGCACATGAACGATTTGAATCAAACCACGGTTGGTTGCAAAGTTATTTTAGTTTTTCATTTGCTGAATATTTTGATCAAAAAAATATGAACTTTGGCCCATTGCGCGTCTTTAATGACGATATAATTGCTCCACAACGCGGATTTGGCGCACATCCTCATCAAGAAATGGAAATCGTTACAGTCGTCTTGAAAGGGCAACTCGAACATCGCGATAATCTTGGCAATCATCGCATCATCTCATTCGGTGAAGTACAACGAATGACAGCCGGAACAGGTATTGTACATTCAGAAATGAATCCGTCTACTACGGAAGAAGTCAATCTTCTACAGCTTTGGTTTTTACCTGAAACGTACGGTCTTACTCCATCATACGAACAAATTTCATATGATGTTGAAAACATGAAAAATCGGTTATTGCCCATTGTTTCAAAAAAACAAGCCGGTGAGCAAGTTGCCTACATTCACCAAGATATAACAATGTATTTATCCGATTTAGAAAATAATCAACAACTTACATTTCAACAGCAAGAAGGACGTCGAATGTATGTGTTTGTTATTGAGGGAGAACTTGTATTAAATGATGATACGATTTTACAACGTCGTGATGCCGCTCGTATAACAGATATCACACGATTGCACATAACAGCGAACATAGACAGCCGTTTTATGCTCATTGACTTACCGTAGTTGCCAGCTTGCCCGTTTTATTGGGCAAGCTGAATTTTAGCAAGCAACATTTGCATCTTTCGGCAGCCAAAATGTCAACACGCCAAACAACGGAAGAAAGCTACACATGACCATAAGTGCTTTTAACGTATACACATCAGCAATTTTTCCAAGTGCAACCGCTCCAAGTGCCCCCATTCCAAATGCGAGACCAACAATTAATCCAGAAGCCATCCCGACATTTCCTGGAAGCAATTCTTGTGCGTAAACAACAAAGGTAGCGAAACTAGACGATAAAATAAAGCCTGTGACAAAAACAATTGGCAAAACAAAATGAAGTGGCACATATGGCAAAATGAGTGCAAACGGCGCCGTACCAAGCGTGGATGCAAAAATTAAATTTCGTCTCCCAAATCGATCAGCAAGTGGACCGCCAAAAACGGTACCGATCGCCCCCGCAATCATAAAAACAAACAAATAAAGCTGCGCCTTACGAATGGAAATGTCGTAATATTCCATTAAATAAAATTGATAGTAATTTGCAATCCCTGCATAATACCACGAACGTGCAAATACTAGCAACACGAGAAGAACGAGGGCAAATATAATTCGTCTGCTTGTATGCTTCTTTCCTTCTACCGTTTTGTTTGGACGATTTTTCAGTTGATGCAACTGAAGAGCGTACCATTTTGACACCCAAAATAAAACAGCCATTCCTAACGCCGCAACAATGACAAACCAACCTGCTCCCTTTTGACCAAACGGAACAAAAATGAGCGCTGTAAACAATGGAGCAAGGGCGTTGCCTGTATTGCCGCCAAGTTGGTAAATGGATTGAGCGAATCCCCTTCTCGCCCGCGCAGCAAAATAAACGACACGCGAACCTTCTGGATGAAAGATAGCTGAACCAAATCCAATGAATAAAACGGACAATAACACAAAGAAAAAATTAGGTGCAAACGCTAATCCAACCATCCCTATCAAGCTCGCCCCCATACCAAGCGGCAAAAAGCTCGGTGATGGGTGCCGATCGGAAAACAATCCGACAATCGGTTGCAGGATAGACGAAGTCATATTAAGCGTAAATGCAATCCAACCGATTTGTGTATAAGATAAGTGCATCGACGATTCTAAAATCGGAAACAACGCCGGTACAACAGCTTGCATCGCGTCATTCAATAAATGACCAATACTAATGGCAATTAAAATCGGATAAACGACTGTTTGCATATTTGTACGTTGTTCAACACTTGCTTGCATCTTCTTCTCTCCCTGGAAAACAAATTGAATATTTACATTATAATCGCTTCTGCCAATCTTTCAATTTTTTTGCCTACTAGAAATTGCACCCATGCCGAGCACACTAAAAAACACTTTTTCAGCAATCGCCAAAAAAGTGTTTTCGCCATTACGGCAAGCGATGGCCTGCCGCACGATAAATCTCGTACCACTCTTGTCGGGAGAGTTGCACATGACTTGCTTGGCAAATGTCTTTTAAACGAGCGGAGTTTGTCGTGCCAATGATGACTTGCATGTTCGCTGGATGACGCAAAATCCAAGCGACGGCAATCGCTGACTTGCTTACTCCTTTTTCCTCCGCTATTCGTCCAAGCACTTCATTAACTTTCGGAAATTTCTCGTTGTCGAGTCAGTCAAGACTTTGTGGAGAACATTTTTTCGGTTCACTACGGGTGTTGTCAATCACTAGTTAGCGAACCATTTTCAGGAATTGATATCGTAAGCGCTTTTGGACTCTCATCCCTCATCTTGAAGTGATGATATTGTATTCCATTTTTTTACACCCAACCAAAATCCCGAAGCGCCGACAACGCTTGATGGATCGGCGTCCCGGATGACCGCTGCAGACACGGTAGATTCTGACGCACCACATCTGCCCACAACCGTCCTGCCTTCCGTTTGGCCTGTTCAACCCGCTTGGACT
>NZ_JXTH01000015.1 GCF_000836725.1 Anoxybacillus thermarum
CCAAAAGGGCCGCCAACAAGACAGCGAACACCTTTTGAAGAGTTCTGACTAATTGTTCCTCCAGCTCTTTTAATAAAGGCCATTCTGTGGTAAAATGTTTCATGGACTCTCTCCCTCCTGTTTTATTGATGTTGGTCATCACCATCATAGCAGGGAGAGAGTCCTTTTTGCATGACATTTGCTTTTTTCTACCGCGCTTCGCTTGGTGGCCCCGACGAGCGTCGCGAACAAAAGTTCGCAACCCTCGTCGGGGAATCATTCCTGAATGTCACCCACAAATATTTTACTCACACAATAAAAATTTTGTCGTTTTTATCAAAAGTTTCAATCTTTAAAATATTCTTTGATCATTTCTTTTTTGAATAAAGATGTGATAATATAAGAAGGCTGTTTGTATATGAACGTATATGGAGGCAAGGGCGATGATGTATTTAGATAATAGCGCCACAACAAAACCGTTTCCAGAAGTGTTACAATCTTTTATGAAAGTAGCGAACGATTATTTCGGAAATCCGTCGTCGCTACATGGATTAGGCATGCAGGCAGAGCGATTGCTTACACAAGCAAGAGAACAAATCGCACGTCTGCTCGAGGTGAAACCGACCGAAGTGATTTTTACATCAGGTGGGACGGAAGGAAACAATTTAGCAATTAAAGGGGTTGCTTGGCAACACCAGCAACGTGGGCGGCATATTATTACAACAACGATTGAACATCCGTCCGTTACCGAAGCGTGTAAACAGCTTGAACAACTTGGCTTTCAAGTGACATATGTGCCCGTCGATGAACGTGGCATCGTTTCTCCAACACATATTGAACAAGCGTTGCGTGACGATACGATTCTCGTTTCTGTAATGCATGTCAATAATGAAGTAGGTTCCATTCAGCCAATTGAACAAATCGGGATGTTATTAAAAAAATATCCAAAAGTGCTTTTTCACGTTGATGGAGTACAAGGTGCGGCGAAGGTGCCGCTTCATTTAAAGCGCGCAAATGTTGATTTATATACGATATCTGCTCATAAATTTCACGGTTTAAAAGGAGCAGGCGTGTTATATGTGCGCGAAGGTGTACGCCTTTCTCCGCTTTTATCTGGCGGGGCTCAGGAAATGCAGTTGCGTTCTGGAACAGAAAATGTCGCTGCCATTGTAGCGATGGCGAAAGCGTTGCGATTGTCTGTTGAAAAGTATCACGAGGCCTCTGCTCGCCTTGAAGAAATGAAGCGAGCGCTTATCGAACGTTTACAAGCGATTGAAGACATTGTTGTTCATACCCCGTTTGAACAATCGGCTCCGCATATTATCCATTTTTCTTTAGAAGGAGTCAAATCAGAGACATTTGTGCATGAATTAGAAAAACAACATGTATATGTATCAACAACATCAGCTTGTTCATCTCGGAAAAAAGTGCCAAGCAAAACATTGTTAGCTATGGGAGTTGAAAAACCGCGAGCGGAGCGTTCCATTCGCATAAGCTTATCATACGAACAACAAATGGAGCACATCTCCATAATCGTTGAAGCAATTAAACGAGCATACGAACGATTAAAAATAGTAGCGAGGGGAACGAAATGACGTACGATCATATTGTAATTCGTTACGGTGAAATGTCGACAAAGGGAAAAAACCGTTTGCAATTTGTACGATGCTTAAAACGAAACATAGCGAAAAAATTAAAACATTTTCCAAACATTCAAATTGAAGCGTTGCGCGATCGGATGTACGTTCGTTTACATCATACACCACCGCAACCTGTCATTGAAAAATTGCAAGAAGTGTTCGGGGTTCAATCATTAAGTTTAGCGTTAAAAACGGAGAGCGATTTAGAAAAAATAAAAGAGGCAACGCTTTATTTTGTGAAACAATTTCCGCATGAAGGGAAAACGTTCAAAATATCCGCAAGAAGAGCGGATAAACAATTCCCGGTCACAACAAATGAATTAAACTATGAGCTTGGGAGTTATGTGTTAAAAAATACAACAGGTTTAACGGTCGATGTCCATCATCCCGACATTGATGTTCGTGTCGAAGTTCGAAAAGAAGGAACGTATATTACAGCGTACGACGTGCCGGGAGCGGGCGGTTTGCCTGTTGGAACAAGTGGGAAAGCGATGCTTATGCTTTCTGGTGGAATTGATAGTCCGGTAGCGGGATATTTAGCAATGAAGCGCGGCTTGCAAATTGAAGCAGTTCACTTTTTTAGCCCGCCGTTTACAAGTGAACGAGCAAAGCAAAAAGTCATTGACTTAGCTCAACGTTTGACGGAATTTGGCGGAACGATTCGCCTTCATATTGTGCCGTTTACGGAGTTGCAACAAGCCATTTATAAGCAGGTGCCAGAAAACTGTTCCCTCATTTCCACTCGTCGTGCGATGTTGCGCATTACAGATGAAATTCGCAAAAAGGAAAATGGACTAGCGATCGTGACGGGAGAAAGTTTAGGACAAGTGGCTAGCCAAACACTTGAAAGCATGGTTGTTGTCAACGATGTAACAACGACACCAATTCTTCGGCCACTTATTTCAATGGATAAAACGGAGATTATTGCAATTGCTGAACGAATTGGGACACATCATATTTCCATTCGTCCATATGAAGATTGTTGTACAATTTTTACTCCAAAAGCACCGAAAACGAAACCGAAAAAAGAGAAAATCATTCAATATGAACAGTTTTTACCTTTAGACGAAATGATTGCGGAGACGGTTGCTCGCGTCGAAACGATTACGTTGAAACCAGATCAACCATTGGATGAGCTCTTTTAGATGACGTATGAAATCCATTCGTTTTGCACAACATATAGGTGCGAGGGGGTGAAAACGAATGGCAAATCGAAATCGATTGCTCGTCCCTGGTGTGCAACAAGCGATTGACCAAATGAAATACGAGATCGCTCAAGAATTTGGTGTGCAGTTAGGTCCAGATACAACTGCACGAGCAAACGGTTCTGTCGGTGGCGAGATTACAAAACGTCTCGTGAAAATGGCAGAACAACAACTAAGTAGTCAAAATAAATAATAAACAAAACTCGGTAGCGCGTTCTACCGAGTTTTTTATCTTTTAAAAATTTTTTGAAAAGTTATACAAAACCACTCGATTTTTTTGTATAATTTTCTTGTATCATATGGTTAAGGGGGAGAGGGAAATGAATTTAATCGCACCAGAAAAGTATAATTTGACAAGTGAATTTGAAAAGTATGCAGATGATCCAAACCGAATCGCTTTAAAATGGGAAAGTGAAGCAGGAGAAACAAAAGAGCTTACATATGTTGAATTGATGAAACAGGCGAATAAAATTGCAAACGTTTTCGTTAGACATGGGTTACACAAAGGGGATAAAGTACTCGTTATGCTTCCGCGTTTGTTAGAGGCATATGCAGTATATATTGGAGCATTGAAAGCAGGACTTGTCGTTATTCCGAGCTCTGAAATGTTGCGCACAAAAGATTTACAATATCGCATTTCTCATGGGGAAGTAAAAGGAGTTGTTGCATATTTTCCATATATTGAACAATTTTCTTCGATTGAAGGTATGGAAAATATCGTTTCTTTTTCTGTTGGCGGTTCGACTGAGCGCTGGCTCGATTTGCATGACGAAATGGCAAAGCAAAGCGATACATTCATGACTGTAGAAACGTCGCGGGAAGATATGGCGTTTTTATCGTATACATCGGGAACGACAGGAAATCCAAAAGGTGTAGTGCACACGCACGCTTGGGCATATGCCCATTTACGAACAGCAGCAAAAAATTGGCTTTGTATTGAAGAAGGAAACCTCGTTTGGGCAACAGCAAGCCCTGGATGGCAGAAGTGGGTGTGGAGTCCATTTCTATCGACTCTTGGCTCTGGAGCGACAGGGTTTGTGTACTACGGTCGGTTTGAGCCGGAGAAATATTTACAGTTATTAGAGAAATATAACGTTAATGTGCTTTGTTGCACACCGACAGAATATCGTCTCATGGCTAAAGTCCCAACAATTTCCCAATATAAATTACCGCATTTGCATAGTGCTGTATCTGCTGGCGAACCGTTGAATCGTGAAGTGATCGATACGTTTGAGCGCTATTTTGGCGTTCAAGTTCGCGACGGATATGGACAGACAGAAAATACATTGCTTGTCGGAGTTATGAAAGGAATGAAAATAAAACCGGGATCGATGGGGAAGCCAACGCCAGGAAATCGTGTCGAAATTATTAATGAGTTTGGTGAGCCTTGTGCCGTTGGAGAAGTTGGAGATATTGCTGTTCATGTTGACACACCGGCTTTGTTTAAATGCTATTATAAGGATCCGGAGCGAACAGCGATGCAGTTCCGTGGGGAATATTATATTACTGGTGATAAAGCGAAAAAAGATGAAGAGGGGTATTTTTGGTTCGAAGGTCGTGGCGATGATATTATTATTAGCTCCGGCTATACGATTGGACCGTTTGAAGTAGAAGATGCGCTAGTGAAACATCCATTTGTGAAAGAATGTGCTGTTGTCGCTAGTCCAGATGAAATTCGGGGACACGTTGTTAAAGCGTTTATTGTATTGCGTGAAGGAGTAGATAAAAATGATCCGAATTTAATTCCGCAACTTCAAGAGCATGTAAAGCAGCTCACAGCGCCATATAAATATCCGCGCAAAATCGAGTTTGTCGACGATCTGCCAAAAACGACTTCTGGAAAAATTCGTCGTGTTGAATTGCGCGAACGTGAAATGAAAGCGATGCAAAAATAACATGTTCCGCTCCGATTCATTCGGAGCGGAAAAAAAGCTTGACGAACCAAAAAAAATTGTGTACTATTCTTTTTGAAATTTTCTTAAAATTAAGAAATATTTTTTATAAACTCTTTTGATAACGCTTACATTTTTGTTTTTTCGTTGTGTAAAGTCATAAAGATATAAAAACGTCCATAAAGTGTTATCGAAAGAGAGAAATAAAGAAAAAAGGGGGGAGTGAAGTGGGTATATTGAAAGTGCAAAACGTGTCCATTCGCTTCGGTGGTGTATTGGCGCTTGATTCGGTCTCCTTTGAAGTGAAAGAAGGAGAAATTTTTTCGTTGATCGGCCCAAACGGAGCAGGAAAAACGAGTATGTTGAACTGTATTAGCGGCCTGTATAAACCGACAGCGGGCGATATCTTTTTCAAAGATGAGCGCATTACACATGTGAAGCCACATAAACGGGCTGCTTTAGGCATTGCACGGGCGTTCCAAAATATTGAGTTATTTCCGCATTTATCTGTATTGGACAATCTTATGCTGGGCAGGCATGTGCGCATGAAAACAGGAGTGCTTGCCGGTGGATTGTACTGGGGGAAAGCGCAAAAAGAAGAAGTAGAGCATCGTTATAAAGTCGAAGAAGTGATCGATTTTTTAGAGCTCGAGCATGTGCGCAATGTGCCTGTTGGTACGCTATCTTACGGTCTACAAAAACGGGTAGAAGTCGGTCGTGCATTAGCGATGGAGCCTGATTTACTATTGCTTGATGAGCCGATGGCTGGCATGAACAACGAAGAAAAAGAAGACATGGCGCGTTATATTATTGATATTCACGAAGAAAAAAAGACGACAATTATTTTAATTGAACACGATATGGGCGTTGTGATGGATTTATCCAATCATATCGCTGTGTTAGATTTCGGAAAATTGATCGCGTACGGAACGCCAAAAGAAGTGCAAACAAATCCACGCGTCATAGAAGCATATTTAGGAGAAGAACATGCGGGATAAAGGGGGAGTTTTATGGAACAAATGACGTTTCCACAGCTATTAACTGCTCGTGCGCGACAAAAACCAACTCAAGTCGCTCTGCGCGAAAAAGATTACGGCATTTGGAACGAATACACATATAGAGACTACTATGAGCAAGTGAAAGCGCTCGCATTAGGGCTTGCTTCGCTCGGGTTTCGACGTGGCGATAAACTAGCTATTATCGGTGATAATCGACCTGAGTGGGTATTTAGCCAATTGGCAGCTCAAAGTTTAGGCGGCATTTCCGTTGGCATTTATCAAGAGTCGTTACCAAATGAATTGGCATATATTATCGACAATTGCGATGCGACGTTTGTCGTTGTTGAGGATCAAGAGCAAGTTGATAAAGTGTTAGAAGTTGAACAAGAGCTTTCAAAGGTGAAACATATCATTTACTACGATTCGCGCGGTATGCGGAACTATAAGCACGATAAATTATTGTATTTTCAAGATGTACAAACGCTCGGTCGCCAATTTGAACAAACGCACCCGACATATTTTGATGATGAAGTGCAAAAAGGATGTTATGATGATATTGCCATTTTATCGTATACATCTGGAACGACGGGCAATCCGAAAGGGACGGAACTTTCTTATCGCAACTTATTCGAAATGGCAAAAAACCTCGCAAAAATCGATCCACTTGACGAACAAGACGAATACCTTTCATTTTTACCGCTCGCTTGGATAGGCGAACAAATGATGACCATTTCAATGGCATTCCACTGCAACATTGTTGTGAACTTTCCAGAAGAACCTTCAACGGTGTTTGAAAATTTACGAGAGATTGGACCACACGTCATGTTTTCACCACCGCGCATTTATGAAGACATCGTTTCAAAATTTCAAGTGCGCATTCAAGATGCGAGTTGGTTTAAACGAAAAATGTATGAATGGTGCAAGCCGATTGGAGAAAAAGTGGCAGAAGCTCATTTTACGAAAAGCGACGTTTCCTTTTGGACGAAGTGCTTGTATAAACTAGCTGATTATTTCGTTTTTAGCGCTGTTCGTGACCATTTTGGGCTGCTGCGCTTAAAGCGAGCGTATACAGGTGGCGCTCCGTTAGGTCCAGATGTGTTTCGCTTTTTCCATAGCATTGGAGTGAACGTAAAAAGTATCTACGGTCAAACAGAAGTATCAGGAATTGCGATCGTTCATCGCGATGGGGACATTAAAGTAGATAGCGTTGGCATGCCAATCCCAGAAACAGAAGTGAAAATTTCTGAGCAAGGCGAAATTTTGTTAAAAAGCCCGAGCGTGTGTTGTGGCTATTACAAAAACGAAAAGGCAACGAGAGAGACGATCGAAGACGGCTGGCTTCATACAGGTGATGCGGGGTATGTAGATGAATCGGGCCATTTGTATGTTATTGATCGTTTAAAAGATGTTATTCGTTTACAAACAGGTGAGATGTTTTCGCCACAATTTATTGAAAATAAACTGAAATTTAGCCCTTACATTCAAGAAGCGGTCGCCATTGGTCGCGATCGTCCGTACGTTGTGGCGATCATTAATATCGATATGGCTAATGTCGGGAGATGGGCGGAGAAAAATCAGCTTGTGTATACGACATATTCCGATTTGTCCGCGAAACAAGAAGTTATTCAACTCATTCAAGAACAAGTGAACGAAATTAATCAATCGTTGCCAGAGAAGGCGCGTGTGAAAAAGTTTGTTTTGCTTTATAAAGAACTTGATGCGGACGATGAAGAATTGACGAGAACGAAAAAAGTGCGCAGGCAATTTATTGCTAAAAAATATGCCTCACTTATTGAAGGGATGTACTCAGAAACGGATCACATTGATGTAGAAGGAACAATTAAATATCGTGATGGCAAAGAGCAAGTCATTAAAACGACGTTAAAAATCGTCTCGATTGATGAAGGGGAGGGAGCAGCGTAAATGGCTTTTTTCTTGCAAATGCTTGTCACTGGTGTCGTTGTTGGAAGCGTATATGCGCTCGTTGCGCTAGGGTTTGTGCTCATTTACAAATCGAGCGATGCTATTAACTTTGCACAAGGTGAATTTTTGCTCATCGGAACGTACGTTTGTTTGACGCTTGTGGCTAGCTATAACGTTCCGTTCATTGCTGCCTTGTTGCTTGCTTTAGCGTTTAGCGCGTTGCTTGGTTGGAGCGTAGAAAAAGTTGTGTTGCGTCCTTTCATTGGAAAACCAGTGATTTCTATGATTATGGCAACGATCGGATTATCGAGCGTACTTGCAGGAATCGTTCATATTATTTGGGGACACGAAACGCGCGTATATCCACCTGTTTTTTCAGAAAAACCGTTGCAGTTCGGAGAAGTCATTATCGCACCTGTATACGCATGGTCGTTTGTCATTGTTATGATTTGGCTCATGATTTTTACTTTGTTTTTCAAATATTCGCGGTTTGGAATTGCAATGAGAGCGACAGCAGACGATCAACAAGCAGCTTTGTCTATGGGGATTAGCGTAAAAACAATTTTTGCGATTGCTTGGGCAATTGCGGCTATCGTATCAGCTGTTGGCGGGGTGTTATTAGGAAATATTAACGGAGTCAACTCTTCGCTTTCACTAATCGGATTAAAAGTGTTACCTGTCGCTATTTTAGGTGGGCTTGATAGCATCCCGGGGGCGATCATTGGCGGTATTTTAATCGGGATTATTGAAAGTATGACAGGAGGATATTTAGACCCGCTTGTCGGTGGGGGGTTGAAAGAAGTGATCCCGTTTGTCATCCTCGTCATCATTCTAATGGTTAAACCATATGGACTATTTGGAAAGAAAGAAATTGAGAGGGTGTGAGAAATGGTGCGAAACCCGTTTGTGATGCAATGTGGTGAATTTCATGTTGATTATAAGCAAGATATGGCCATTTGGAAAATTGCTCGCGTGCGTTGGCGTATTTTTATGATTGTAGCGCTATTTGCTCTTTTTCCTATGGTCGCGACAGACTATGTAGTCGGTTTGGCGACATTATGTGGGATTGCAGCTATTGGTGCGATCGGATTAAATATTTTAACGGGCTTTACTGGTCAAATTTCGATCGGGGTTGGTGCATTTTTAGGAGTGGGCGGATATACGTCAGCCATCTTAACAACAAAGTTAGGGCTTAGCTTTTGGATTGCTTTCCCACTTGCTGGGTTAACTACTGCGCTTGTCGGTGCTCTGTTTGGGATCCCGTCTTTGCGTTTAAAAGGGTTATATTTAGCCATTGCCACGTTGGCAGCGCAAGTCATCATTTTGTTTGTCATTTCAAGGTGGGATTCGTTAACGGGGGGGACAGCTGGGCTCGTATTGAATCGTCCCCAAATCGGTTCATTTACGTTTATGAGTGAAACGAGCTATTACTATTTAATGTTCGTCGTTTTACTTATCACAATCGTCTTCTCACTTAACTTATTTCGCACGCGTGTCGGGCGGGCGTTCATTGCCATTCGCGATCGCGATATTGCTGCAGAAGTGATGGGCATTGATTTGTTTAAATATAAAGTGCTTGCCTTTTTCGTTAGCTCGTTTTTCGTCGGCATTGCTGGAGCGCTTCTTGGTCATTACACGATGATTGTAAGCCCTGAGCTTTACAGCATTTCTGTTTCAATTGAATATTTGGCCATGATTTTAGTTGGTGGTTTAGGAAGTGTATTTGGCTCATTGTATGGGGCTGTGTTTATTACGCTTATGCCTGTTGTTCTACGAAGTGTTGTAGATGTATTGAGCGGCACATTTCCTGGATTAGAGGGAGTGCTTGTTGGGATGAAGGAAGTCGTTTTTGGAGCTGTGATCATTTTATTTCTCGTGTATGAGCCAGATGGGTTAAATAAAATTTGGTCAAATATAAAAAATTATTTCCGCCTCTGGCCATTTTCTTATACGAAGTAGTATAAAGCGGGATATCCGCTTTATATACAAACAAAAAACATAAGGGGGATGAATGAATGAAGAAAAAAGGTGCACTACTCGCTACATTGCTTCTCGGGGCAAGCATGTTATTCGGGTGTTCAGGAGGTGACAAAACAGCGACAGAACCGGCAAAAGAAGGAGGAAAAGAACAAGGAACGATTAAAATTGGTGCATTGTTTGATATTACAGGCGCAACGGGAGATGTTGGTACACCGTATGCTGAAGGAGAAAAAGCGTACATTGAATACATTAACTCAAAAGGTGGGGTAAACGGCTATAAAATTGAGCTTATCGGACAAGATTATGCTTATAAAATTCCTGAAGCGCAAAAGCTGTATCAAAAATATAAAGCGAGCGATAAAGTGTCGGCGATTTTAGGATGGGGAACAGCCGATACTGAAGCGTTGCGCCAACAAGTTGCAGCAGATAAAATACCATTTTTTTCAGCTTCTTATTCAGAAAATTTAAAAAATATAAAAGAAAGCCCATACAACTTTTTAACAGCGGCGTCTTACTCTGATCAAGCACGCTCCGTACTTCGTTGGATTAAAGAAAATCATACAGGTGGCACGCCAAAAGTTGCGCTTATTTACAATGACACGGCATTTGGAAAATCACCAATTCAAGATGCAAAAGACTTTGCGAAAGAAATTGGTGTAGAGATTGTGGATGAACAAATTGTTGACTTAAAAGCGCTTGATGCGACATCTCAACTATTGAACATGAAGAAAAAAGCACCGGATTATGCGATTATTCAACAAACATGGGGCGCGACAGCAACGATTTTAAAAGATGCGAAAAAATTAGGCATTGACACGCAATTTATTGGTTTAAACTGGACAACTGGTGAAGGATTACTCCCGATTGCAGGAGATGCGGCAGAAGGATTTATCGGTGTGGTGACACATGCGTTTCCATATGAAGATTTACCAGGGATGGCTGAAGTGAAAGAGTATTTAGCAACCAAGGGTGAAAAATTAGAGGACAAAAACCAAAAATTTATTCAAGGATGGGTTACAGCGAAAATTTTAGTAGAAGGAATTAAGCAAGCGGATGATCCAACGACGGGAGAAGGCATTCGTCAAGGATTAGAAAAATTAAAAGATCTTGATTTAGGCGGCTTAGCTGCACCAGTTACGTTTACAGCTGATAATCATGCAGGAACGAATCAAATTCGTTTAGCGAAAGTTGAAAACGGACAGTTTAAGGTGTTTACAGACTACTTCGGATATTAAAGTGAATGAAAGGGTGTTTTCAACAGGAAGCACCCTTTCGCTTTCAGAAAGGGGGAGACGAATGCTTACGTTAAACAATGTGGAAGTGATGTATAACCGCGTTATTCTCGTGTTAAAAGGTATGTCAATGGTTATTCCAGAAGGTAAAATTGTTGCGTTGCTCGGGAGTAACGGAGCAGGAAAAACAACAACGTTAAAAGCCATTTCGGGATTACTAAGAAGTGAAGATGGCGAAGTAACAGATGGATATATTGAGCTATATGGGGAACGAATCGAGGGAAAAGATGCAGAAGAAATTGTAAAAAAAGGGATTTTTCAATGTATGGAAGGAAGACGCGTGTTTGAACATTTGACGGTAGAAGAAAATTTAATCGTCGGTGCTCATACGCGAAAAGATCGCCACAATATTAAAGCAGATTTACAAAAAGTGTATCATTACTTTCCAAAGCTTCATATGTTACGCCATCGCCAAGCAGGATATTTATCGGGGGGAGAACAGCAAATGTTAGCAATTGGTCGCGGCATGATGGCAAAACCAAAAATTTTACTGCTCGACGAACCATCGTTAGGAATTGCCCCGTTGCTTGTGAAAGAAATTTTTTCGATTATTAAGCGAATTAATGAAGAAGAAGGAACGACAATTCTCGTCGTCGAACAAAATGCGAACATCGCTTTATCGATTGCGCACTACGGATATATTATGGAAAATGGCCGCATCGTAATGGACGGTCCTGTCGAGAGATTACTTGAAAATGAAGATGTAAAAGAATTTTACCTCGGGATGAGCGAAAAAGGGCGTAAAAATTATCGAGAAGTGAAGTCGTATAAACGGAGAAAGCGGTGGTTGTAATGGAAAGATGGAAATCGTTTTTGATTGAAGTGTATGAGCGGTCTACGGCATTGCGCGAGCGATTAGACGCTGAAAACATCAATCCACATGAATTAGAAACGATTGAGCAACTGAGTCGCATTTCGGTATTGAAAAAAGAACAATTACCTCTTTTACAAAAACATGAGTTGCCATTCGGAAATATGATTACAAGACGTCCTAATGAATTAGCGCGCATATTTATGTCTCCAGGACCGATTTACGATCCACAAGGAGAAGATCAAGATGAATGGGGATTTTCAGAAGCGCTTCGAGCCGCTGGATTTACAAGCGATGATATTGTGCAAAATACGTTTTCATATCATTTATCCCCAGCAGGTTTTATGTTTGATAGTGCTCTTCGCCGTATCGGTGCAACCGTCGTGCCGGCAGGACCAGGCAATCGTGAATTGCAAGTGCAGCTTATGAATGATTTGCAAGTGACTGGATATGTTGGTACACCAAGTTTTTTACATTTATTGTTGCAGTACGCAGATGAAAAAGGAATACATGTCACGGTGAAAAAGGCGTTTTTTACTGCAGAAAAGTTAACAGAAAACATGCGCGACCAGTTTGAACAACGAGGTATTCATGTTTTTGAAGGATATGGAACAGCTGATTGCGGTTGCATTGCATTTGAGGATCGTCAAGGACCAGGTTTGAAAATTAGTTCGCGAGCTATCGTTCAACTGTGTGATCCGATTAGCGGAGTACCGCTTGATGAGGAGGGGGAAATAGTTGTTACGATATTCGATCGCACGTATCCGCTTGTTCGCTTTGGCACGGGAGATGTGTCGCGTTGGGTCGATGGGTACAAAGGCGAACGGATTGTCGGTGTGCTCGGACGTGTCGGAACAAGCGTGAAAGTGAAAGGGATGTTTGTGCATGAGCAACAGTTGAAACAAGTCATGGCTGATGTAGGATGCTCGCTATTTCAAGCAGTAGTAACAAATGAAGATGGTCATGATCAGTTGACGATTTACACCGAAAAAGAGCTTAATGAAGAAGCGAAACAAAAAATAAAAAACGTTATTCGTGTGACACCGACATTTGTTTCCATTGATCATGTAAATGAGAGGGAGCGGTGTCTCATCGATCAAAGAAAATGGTAAAAAGAGGCGTAATGCCTCTTTTTACAAAAATGTCCGCTTTACTTTTTCCCAGAAAGAGTTATCTTTCAGTTTGACTGTTTTAATCACTTTTCCACTCAATGCAATATCAATTTTTTCGATATGTTGAATGCTTAGTGCTTCATTATCCATACCGATAATTGGATAGTCGTTTCCGTCTTGTACCACTTTTAATGTCAACTTGCGATTCCCGCTTAAAATAAATGATGAACCGAGCGTGCGATAACGATTATTGTTTAGTGATGCTAATTCGCTTACTTGAAAGCACGGAAGCATTGGATCCACGACTGCCCCATTAACCGATTTATTGTAAGCTGTGCTTCCAGTAGGTGTAGCAATGATCATTCCGTCGCCTCGGAATGTTTCAAAATGCAAATTGTCGATAAATACGTCCATGACAAACGTTTTAATAATACTTGAACGAATCGTACATTCATTTAAACAATAAAATGACGTAGAATCATTGACTGTCACATAAATCGTTGGATATTTACGCACTTCGATTTGTTCCGTTTTCATCGCCTCAATCATTTTTTCTGTATCGTGAATATGAAAATCACAATACATACTTAACGATCCTGATGTTGAAATGCCAGCATATAAACAATCGTCGCGAAATCCTGTTTTTCGAACCGCTTGTAGAAACGTCCCATCTCCACCGACGCTTACAATAATGTTTGCATGTTTTGCATTATCCACGACTTCAAATTCATACTGTTTGGCAAGTTGAATAAGAGGTTCTACTTGTTTTGTCGTTTCTTCATCGTGCTTATGAAAGAAGTACATGCGATTACGGCGTTCAGTCATCGTTTTCCCTCCGTTAAAATGTCCTCACGTTTATTTTATCATTTATTTTCCATTCATAGCGAATTTATTCGTTTAATTTTGCTCATTTTTGTCGAAAATGTCATCGGGAAGGAAGTGAAAAACCGATGATTTTCGTGATTGCCATCATCTTTATTACCTTCTTAGCGATTATTCCTTTTCTATATGTGCGAATCACCATTCAATTTCAACATACCCAAGACGATGATCAATTAACAATACATATTCGCCTTCTTCGTTTTCTTCGTTATCGTTTTACTGTTCCACTCATTGAAATATCAAAAAGGGAAGCCGGATTAGTGACAGAGCAAAAAACAAATACAGGGAAAGATGAAAAAACGACATTTACTGTTACTGATGCGCGCCAACGTGTCGCACAAATCAAACGGTGGTTAAATGACATCGTTCATTTACATACGATTATAAAAAAATTTTTACAAAAAGTTTCGGTTTTACAGTTTCAATGGCATACGCAAATCGGCGTCGGAGATGCGGCAAAAACAGCGCTGCTCGTCGGGATCGGTTGGTCGGTTAAATATTACATGGTGGCAATAATGAGCAAATATATGCATGTTTGTAGCACTCCTTCCATTTCTATTGTTCCTTTTTTTCAAGGCGCATTATCGCGTACATCGTTTACATGTATGGTTCGATTTCGAATCGGTTATGCTATATTAGCAGGACTGAAGGTCGTAAAACATTGGAAAAAAGATGCAAAAGTTTCTAGGAGGAATGAAAATGAATGGACATCCGATTGAAGGATTAATGACGACAGCGATGGAAAATTTAAAACAAATGATTGATGTCAATACGATTATCGGTGATCCGGTCGAGACACCTGATGGAAGCGTCATCTTAACTGTATCGAAAGTCGGTTTCGGCTTTGCAGCAGGTGGTAGCGAGTTTATGTTGAATCATGGCGATGAACAACAAAAAGAAGCCCATCCATTTGGTGGCGGAAGTGGTGGGGGTGTATCAATTACACCGATTGCTTTTTTAATTGTGAACAGTTCAGGCGTAAAGCTATTACATGTAGATGAAAGCACGCATTTATACGAGAAAATTTTAGATCTCGCCCCGCAAGCGATCGAAAAAATTCAACAAATGTTTGAGAAAAAAGAAAAGCCGAAGCCACAACATAACGAAGCAACAGATTTTGATATTTAGTCTCAATCGAAATAATTGAATTTTTCATCTAATTACGTTATGATGAGCCTGTATCTTATAATAAAGAGGAGGCTTACTATGGCGAAGGTTACATTTAAAGGAAATCCTGTCACATTAGTCGGTCATGAAGTGAAAGTCGGTGATGCAGCTCCGAATTTTACTGTGCTTGCTAACGACTTATCGCCGGTGACATTAGATGATACAAAAGGATTTGTTCGTTTAATTAGCGTGGTGCCATCGATTGATACAGGAGTTTGTGATGCACAAACACGTCGCTTTAATGAAGAAGCAGGAAACATTGAAGGAGTAAAAGTGTTAACGATTAGCGTTGATTTGCCATTTGCTCAAAAACGTTGGTGCGCGGCAAATGGATTAGAAAACGTTGTTACATTATCTGACCATCGTGATGTATCATTTGGCCAAGCATACGGTGTGCTCATTCAAGAGTTACGCTTACTCGCTCGTGCTGTATTTGTCGTTGATCGTAATGATCGCGTTACATATGTTGAGTACGTATCAGAAGCAACAAATCATCCAAACTACGAAGCAGCGATCGAAGCAGCAAAACAAGCGGCTCAACAATAATTGTTTGAGGCTATCTCAAAAAGGGATAGCCTTTTTCGTTTATATTTTTTAAAATAAAATGTCGGACCGAAAGGAGTGAAACACATTGGAAAAGCTATTTGTAGTCATCGATGAAACGGCGACATGGTTGCAAGAGGAGTTAAAATGTTCGTATTTAGAAGCCGTCGCAGAAACAGGTGAAAACTTATTTCATGGAGATGTTTTACAAGAAGAAGTAAACGAGTTGTTAAAAAAGCGGTTGAAAAAGGCGTACGCTTCCGTCAGTTTGGATGATTGGAAAAATGAACACATTCGTAAAGCATTACAATTGGCGATGTTAAAAGGAATGAAACAATATGTACAGCCCCATCATCAAATGACACCAGATGCTGTATCGGTATTTATCGGTTATTTAGTTGATGAATTTACAAAAACATATTTTTCGCTATCCATTCTCGATCCTGCTGTTGGAACAGGAAATTTGATGACGGCTGTGTTGAATCAACTCACGAATAAAAAAGTAAAAAGCTACGGAGCAGATGCGGACGATTTACTATTGAAACTTGCTTATGTCAATGCAAATTTACAACAACATGAAATTCAATTTTTCCATCAAGATAGTTTAAAGCCATTGTTTATTGAACCGGTCGATGTAGTCGTATGCGATTTGCCGATCGGATATTATCCAGACGATGAACATGCCAAATCGTTTCGTTTACATGCTGAAACTGGTCATTCGTATGTCCATTATTTATTTATTGAACAAAGCATTCGTTATACGAAAGAAAGCGGATATTTGTTTCTCCTCGTCCCAAATACGCTTTTTACATCAGATGAATCAAAAAAATTGCATGCGTTGATTAAAGAGGAAACGTTTATTCAAGGCTTGTTGCAGCTTCCGCTTTCGATGTTTAAAAATGAAGCAGCAGCGAAAAGTATTTTTATTTTACAAAAGAAAGGTGCACATGCGAAAGCGCCAAAACAAGCATTGCTTGCACAACTTCCTAGCTTTTCAAATAAAGAGGCGATGCAAGCGATGGTCGTGAAACTCGAACAATGGCTGAAGGAAAATCGTTCATAACCTTCTGAATATAACAAATATGTGAAGAAAACGTTTTCGCGACGTTTGCGTACTTGAAAAGAGCGACGAACGACCCGTAAAATGAGAAACGTACCGATGAAATTCGAATATTTGCATACAATAATTGTGAACGATGTTAAAGGAGCTGTTTAGTCAAATGCCAAAAGTCATTGCGATCAATGCGGGAAGTTCTTCGTTAAAGTTTCAATTGTTCAACATGCCGAGTGAAGAAGTATTAACAAAAGGTGTGGTTGAGCGAATCGGTTTTGAAGATGCGATTTTTAATATTACAGTCAATGGAGAAAAAATAAAAGAAGTAACATCCATTCCAGATCATGCGGTTGCTGTGAAAATGTTGCTTGATAAGTTAATTGAGCTTGGCATTATTCAATCGTTTGATGAAATTGAAGGAATTGGCCATCGCGTTGTGCATGGTGGTGAAAAGTTTAGCGACTCTGTTTTAATTACAGATGAAACGTTAAAAGAAATTGAAGATTTATCAGATTTAGCCCCATTGCACAACCCAGCAAACGTTGTTGGTATTAAAGCGTTTCGCGAAGTGTTACCGAACGTACCAGCTGTGGCTGTATTCGATACAGCGTTCCATCAGACGATGCCAGAGCAGTCGTTTTTATATAGCTTGCCATACGAGTATTATGAAAAGTTTGGCATTCGTAAATACGGGTTTCACGGCACATCACATAAATATGTGACACAACGAGCAGCTGAGCTATTAGGACGTCCAATCGAGCAACTTCGTTTAATTTCTTGTCATTTAGGAAATGGAGCAAGTATCGCAGCTGTAGAAGGTGGAAAGTCAATTGATACGTCCATGGGCTTTACGCCGCTTGCAGGTGTAGCGATGGGGACACGCTCTGGTAATATTGACCCAGCGCTAATCCCATACATTATGCAAAAAACAGGAAAAACAGCAGAAGAAGTAATTGATATTTTAAATAAAAAGAGCGGTATGCTTGGCTTAACTGGTTTTTCAAGCGATTTGCGCGATATTGAAGAGGCGGCGGCAAAAGGCGATCAACGTGCCGAATTAGCGCTTGAAGTGTTTGCAGGGCGCATTCATAAATATATTGGTTCATACGCAGCGCGTATGTGTGGTGTCGATGCAATTATTTTCACAGCAGGTATTGGAGAAAATAGCGATGTCGTGCGTGCGAAAGTATTGCGTGGTCTTGAATTTATGGGCGTATACTGGGATCCGGCATTAAATAAAGTGCGCGGCAAAGAAGCGTTCATTAGCTATCCGCACTCGCCTGTAAAAGTATTAGTCATCCCAACGAATGAAGAAGTGATGATTGCCCGCGACGTCATGAGATTAGCGAACATAGCGTAAAAGAAGGTGTCCATACGGGCACCTTTTCTTATTGATGTATACGATTTGTTACCGTTTGATTCATTCGATACCAAATCCATAAATCGTTAATGATTGAAGCGAGAGCTGCAATTTCAAAGTTGAGCATGCATGAGCGGTTAAAATCGTTTTCTTCTCCGAGTTGTCTTTGCTTTTCATTAATTTGCTGTTCTAATTCAATAATTCGATCAGGAATTTTCCCACGAATCGTCTCCCACTCTAATAAAATTTCTGCTTGTTCCTCTTTTGTGTACATATCCCAAGCTTTTTCTAAATGTGGCAAGCGAATGCCAAGGCGTTCATCATATACAAAATGTGCGCTCATTTCGTTCTCCCATCCTTTTCATTTATTAATTCTTATTTTAATCAAAATAGTTATTGAAAAAAAGAAAAATAGCTGTTACATTATTAATATGCAAAATGAATAAATATTAAATAATAAGTATTTTTATTCTTTAGGGAGGAACGATCATGGCAAAACCAAAAGTAGTGCTCGCTTATTCTGGGGGTTTAGATACATCGGTAGCGATTAAATGGCTACAGGAACAAGGATATGATGTTGTAGCTTGTTGTTTAGATGTCGGAGAAGGAAAAGATTTAGAGTTTGTGAAAGAAAAAGCGTTGAAAGTTGGCGCTGTACAATCATATATGATTGATGCAAAGGAAGAATTCGCGGATGAATATGCGTTAATTGCTTTACAAGCCCATGCGCTATATGAAGGAAAATATCCGCTCATCTCTGCGTTGTCCCGTCCGTTAATTTCAAAAAAGCTCGTTGAAATTGCTGAATTAGAAGGAGCGGTTGCTGTGGCGCACGGCTGCACAGGAAAAGGGAATGACCAAGTGCGTTTTGAAGTATCGATTCAAGCGTTAAATCCGAACTTAAAAGTGATTGCGCCTGTTCGGGAGTGGAAATGGTCACGCGAAGAAGAAATTGAATATGCAAAGCAACATAACATTCCGATTCCGATCGATTTAGATAGCCCGTTTTCCATTGATCAAAACTTATGGGGAAGAAGTAACGAATGTGGCATTTTAGAAGATCCATGGGCAGCACCGCCAGAAGAAGCGTATGAATTAACGACTGCGCTTGAACATACACCGAATGAGCCAGATGTCATCGAAATTGGTTTTGAGCAAGGGGTGCCGAAAACGATTAACGGAAAAGCGTATTCGCTTGCAGAGCTTATTTTACAATTAAATGCACTAGCAGGAAAACACGGTGTCGGCCGCATCGATCATGTTGAAAACCGGCTCGTTGGCATTAAATCGCGTGAAGTGTACGAATGTCCTGGAGCGATGACGCTGATTAAAGCGCATAAAGAGTTAGAAGATTTAACGCTTGTAAAAGAAGTAGCCCATTTCAAGCCGATCATCGAGCAAAAAATTGCGGAAGTCATTTATAACGGTCTTTGGTTTTCCCCACTAAAAGACGCGCTTGTTGCATTTTTAAAAGAAACGCAAAAAAATGTTACAGGCGTTGTACGTGTGAAACTGTTTAAAGGTCATGCGATTGTAGAAGGGCGAAAATCTCCGTTTTCGTTATATGATGAAAAGTTAGCGACGTATACAGCAGAAGATGAATTCGATCATCAAGCGGCTGTCGGATTTATTTCTCTATTTGGCTTGCCTACAAAAGTATATAGCATCGTCAATGGAGAAAAGAAGGTGAACGTGTGAAAAAGTTATGGGGGGGACGATTTACAAAAACAGCAGCACAATGGGTCGATGACTTTGGTGCATCGATCCATTTCGATCAACAGCTCGTTGAAGAAGATATCGAAGGAAGTATCGCGCATGTGACGATGCTTGGCGAATGTGGCATTTTACCGAAAGAGGATGTCACAACGATCAAAAACGGATTAATGAAGCTATTAGAAAAAGCGAAAAAAGGGGAACTTTCTTTTTCTGTTGCTTATGAAGATGTTCATTTAAACATTGAAAAAATGTTAATAGATGAAGTTGGTCCTGTTGGTGGTAAGCTTCATACAGGGAGAAGCCGCAACGATCAAGTGGCGACAGATATGCATTTATATTTGCGAAAACGAGTGATCGAGATTATTGAACTCATTCGTCAGCTGCAGCGCGTGCTTGTCCAAAAGGCGGAACAACATATTGAAACGCTTGTCCCCGGCTATACGCATTTGCAACGGGCGCAGCCGATTTCGTTTGCCCATCATCTAATGGCGTACGTATGGATGTTTGAACGGGATCGCGAACGTTTTACCGAATCGCTCAAACGAATTAACAAATCACCCCTCGGTGCTGGGGCGCTCGCAGGGACTACGTTTCCGATCGATCGCCATTTAACAGCACAACTTCTCGGTTTTGATAGCATATATGAAAATAGTTTAGATGCGGTAAGTGATCGCGATTTTATTATTGAATTTTTAAGTAATAGCTCTATTTTAATGATGCATTTATCTCGTTTTTGTGAAGAGCTTATTCTTTGGTCGAGCCAGGAGTTTCAGTTTATTGAAATGGATGATACGTTTGCGACGGGAAGCAGCATTATGCCACAAAAGAAAAACCCAGATATGGCTGAGCTCATTCGCGGGAAAACGGGGCGAGTGTATGGAAACTTAATGGCTTTATTGACCGTTATGAAAGGGCTACCGCTTGCTTACAATAAAGATATGCAAGAAGATAAAGAAGGAATGTTTGATACTGTTCAAACGGTGATCGGTAGCTTAAAAATTTTTGCTGGTATGATTGAAACGATGACAGTCCGCACAGATGTGATGGAAAAAGCAACGAAACAAGATTTTTCAAATGCAACGGAACTAGCAGATTATTTAGCGAAAAAGGGTGTGCCGTTTCGCGAGGCGCATGAAATCGTCGGAAAACTTGTGCTGACATGTATTGAGCGAGGTGTTTTTTTAGCTGATTTACCGCTTCATGTGTATCAACAAGCTTCTCCTTTATTTGAGGAAGATATTTATGAAGCGCTCAATCCGTATACAGCTGTCAACCGTCGCACGAGCGCAGGAGGAACAGGGTTTACGGAAGTGAAACAAGCGATTGAGAAAGCAAAGCAAATGATAGAGGCATAAAAGCAAACGCTTTTATGCCTCTGTTTGTTCAGGTGTGCGTACGACGAGTACGTCGCATTTCGCATATCTTGTAATATGTTCGGAAACGCTTCCGATGAAAAATCGTTCTACAGCGCTCATTCCTGTGGCGCCACAAACAATTAAATCTACTTCATATTTCGGAGCGACTTCTTTCGAAATTTTTACTTTTGGGGAACCGTACTCAATATCTGTGACGACTTCTTTGACGCCCGCATCGACTGCTTGCTTTTCGTACGATTGTAGCAATTCTTTTGCGAATTTTTCCGCTCGTTCTGCCACTGTTCGATCGTATGCTTCGATCGTCGCGAACGAACGAACGTCGATAATGTGTGAAAGAACGAGTGAAGCATCGTTCCGTTTAGCAATTTCAATTGCTTTTTTAAACGCCCATTCTGCTTCTTTTGAGCCGTCGACTGCTACTAAAATTTTTTTGTACTTGTACATAAACACTCCCCCGATAAAAAATTTTCCTTCCAATTCAAGTATATCATTTTTTGTAAAACAAACACTACGTATTGTCGAAAAATTTATGACGAAAGGGGTAAAACGATGCGTGAAAAGGAACAAAAAGAACAATTGTATTACGATGAAAATGGAGTCGCAGAAGTGACCGAACAAATTACGGATGCATACATTAGTGGGGTTATTGAACAAGAAGATGAGCGAAAGAGGCGATAAAGCCTCTTTTGTTTCTCGTGGTAATCGAGCATAATATGTGTTTTCCTCCGTCTATTTGTAGTACGATAAACATAACAAAGCATGGATGGAGGGATAATGATGAGACATGCTATTGTGACAGCAGGAACGAAAGGGCTTGGCAAAAAAGTAACGGAACGCTTTTTAGACAAAGGCTATGCTGTCACTGTCCATTACCGAAGCGACATACAAGCTGTTGAAGCGTTGAAAGAAGCGTATCGTGATTGTCATGATCGCCTTCATTTTGTACAAGGGGATGTGACGAATAAAGAAGATTTAGTTCGTCTTGTAGATGAAGCGTTTGCCACATTCGGTCGCATCGATTATTTAATTCATAATGCAGGTCCTTACATATTTGAACGAAAAAAACTAGCTGATTATACGGATGATGAGTGGTATGAAATGATTGAAGGAAATTTAAGTGCGATGTTTCATTTGTTTAAGCGAGTTGTGCCAATTATGCGGAATCAACGTTTCGGACGCATTGTGACGTACGGTTTTCAAGGGGCAGATCATGCGCCAGGATGGATGTATCGATCAGCGTTTAGCGCAGCGAAAGTGGGGCTTGTCTCATTAACAAAAACGATTGCACTTGAAGAAGCAGAATACGGCATTACAGCAAATATGGTTTGTCCGGGAAATATTATTGGAGAAATGAAAGAAGCAACGATTGCATATGCTCGCCAGATGAAAGACGATATGACGCCAATTGGGCGTTCAGGAACAGGGGAAGATATTGCACGCGTCGTCGAATTTTTATGCGATGATTTTTCCGATATGATTACCGGAACAGTCATTGAAGTGACAGGCGGGCTTGATGTCATTCATCGTTATCGAAAATAGGCTGCCAACATGACAGCCTATATGATTTGTAGTTCTTTTGGATATGTCGTTAAAAGAAGCGGTCCTTTGTCGGTCATATAAATGTCATCTTCAATACGTACGCCACCGACGGAAGGAACGTAAATGCCAGGCTCGATCGTAAATACCATTCCAGCTTGAAGCGGCATGGTATTTGTTGCGTTCATCGATGGATATTCATGAACATCAATACCGAGCCCATGTCCGATTCGATGCGGAAAATACGCCCCGTACCCTTCTTGTTCAATTCGTAAACGAGCTGCCTTGTCAATGCTTCCGATAGATGTACCAATTTGACATGCATGAATAGCTTCTTGTTGCGCTTGTAAGACGATATCGTATATTTGCTTTTGTTGTTCAGTTGGCTTTCCAAAGACGACGGTACGCGTAATGTCAGAACAGTATCCGTCAAGTACGACACCGAGATCGAACAACACAAAATCACCCGATTGAATGCGATTCATTCCTGGGACACCATGAGGATGTGCGCTATTTGTTCCGGTAAGCACCATCGTATCAAACGCCATGGCGCGTACCCCTCGTTTTTTTAATTCGTACTCAATAGTAGCGATGATGTCCAATTCCGTTTTCCCTTCTTTTAGGGCACGAACACCGACATCGACACCGAAATCAGCTAATTCAGCTGCTTGCCGAAGCGTTTGTAACTCTTTTTCATCTTTCGTCATTCGTAGTTCATGGAGCGGATCAGTTAAGTCGAAAAACGACGCATGTGAAAAGCATGATTGTAGCTGCTCGAGACGACTTATCGTCATATGAGATGTTTCAATACCAATTCGTTCCGTTTGCACGTTTCGTCTGTTTAGTTCATCGCGCAACATATGCCAAGGATGATGCACATCATCATAGCTGACGATCGTATAAGCCCAACCGGCCTGTTTTGCTTGATTCGCATCCATCTCTGGACAGATGAGAAACGGTTCGTCATCCGGGAAGATCACAACGGCTAGTAGTCGTTCATGTGGATGGCTATAAAAGCCACTAAAATAAAAAACGTTTGCTGTTGATGTAATGAACGCCCATGATCCATTTTTTTCTTTCAGTTTTTGTTGGAGTTTGCTTATTCGCTCCATCATTTTCACTTCCTTTCTTTTTCAGATTATCACGGATAAAAAAAGAAGGAAATAGTACAGAAATGAAGAAACAAAATGATGTAAAAAACGGAGAAAGGAGAAGGAAAGATGAAGCTCACTTATCACGGACATTCTGTCGTTAAAATGGAGACGAACGGAAAAACGATTTTCATTGATCCGTTTATTACGGGCAACCCAATGACGGATTTAAAAGCAGAAGACGTTCACGTTGATGTAATTTTATTAACACATGGTCATAACGATCATGTCGGTGATACCGTTTCATTAGCGAAGCGAAACGACGCTCTTGTTATCGCTCCTTATGAATTAGCTACTTATTTAAGCTGGAAAGGTGTTCGTGTTCATCCGATGCATATCGGTGGATCATTTACGTTTGATTTTGGAAAAGTCAAATTGACGCAGGCGTTTCACGGCTCTAGTTATGTAGAAGAAAACGAAACGATCGTGTACACGGGCATGCCAAGTGGCATTTTGTTTCATGCCGAAGGAAAAACGATTTATCATGCCGGAGATACCGCGTTATTTTCTGATATGAAGCTCATCGGAGAAATGAATGACATTGATGTGGCATTTTTACCAATTGGCGATAATTTTACGATGGGACCAGAGGATGCGGCTGTTGCAGCGAGATGGTTGAAGGCGAAAATGGTTGTTCCTATCCATTACAATACTTTCCCTGTCATTCAACAAGATCCACAGCAGTTTGTGTCGATGATTGAGGGCGTTGGGCGCGTCTTGCATGTTGGTGAAAGTATTGAACTGTGAAAACGTTCATTGAATGCGATCATGGACACCCTTATAATAAGAGTAAGAAACTGTCGAAAAAGGGTGGGGCAACTTGACGATTACGAAGCACGAACAAATTTTACAATATATTGAGAGCTTACCGGTCGGAGAAAAAATATCTGTGCGCCAAATTGCCAAAGAAATGGGAGTAAGCGAAGGGACGGCTTATCGTGCCATTAAAGACGCTGAAATAAAAGGATATGTGAGCACGATTGAACGGGTCGGAACGATTCGGATTGAACAAAAAAAGAAAGAAAATATTGAAAAGTTGACGTATGCCGAAGTTGTCAATATCGTTGATGGGCAAGTGCTCGGAGGAAAAGAAGGATTACATAAAACATTAAATAAGTTTGTCATCGGTGCGATGAAGCTTGAAGCGATGATGCGATATACAGGGGCAGGGAATTTGCTGATTGTCGGAAACCGAACAAAAGCGCACGAATTAGCGCTTGAAGCGGGGGCAGGCGTTCTCATCACAGGTGGTTTTGATACAGAAGAACATGTGAAAAAGCTAGCGGATGAGCGCCAGTTGCCGATTATTTCGACAAGTTATGATACGTTTACGGTTGCCACAATGATTAACCGTGCCATTTATGACCAGTTGATTAAAAAAGAAATTGTTCTCGTTGAAGATATTTTGACGCCATTTGAAAAAACGGCATATTTGTATGTGACAGATCAAGTCGAACGGTGGTATGAGCTCAATCGTGAAACGAAGCATAGTCGTTTTCCGGTCATCGATCAACAATTAAAAGTGCAAGGGATTGTGACTGCAAAAGATGTAATGGGCTATGAGCGTGACGTGCTTATTGAGAAAGTGATGACGAAACATCCGATTACGGTAAGCGGAAAAACGTCAGTCGCTTCTGCTTCGCATATGATGGTGTGGGAAGGAATTGAAGTTTTGCCGGTCGTCGACGAATATAATCGACTGCAAGGAATTATTAGCCGTCAAGACGTATTAAAGGCATTGCAAATGGTGCAACGTCAACCGCAAATTGGTGAGACAATCGATGATATTGTCACAACTCAGTTTTTAACTGAAACGGTTGACGGTGTTTTCCGCTGCAACATTACTCCACAAATGACGAACCATTTAGGGACGTTATCATATGGGGTATTTACAACGATTGTAGCTGAAGCAGCGACGCGTGCGCTTCGCTTACATAAACGAGGTGACCTCGTCGTAGAAAACATCACCATTTATTTTATTAAACCTGTCCAAATTGATAGCGTCATCGACATTAAACCGAAGCTATTAGAAATAGGTCGTAAGTTTGGGAAGGTTGACGTCGAAGTGTTTAATGAAGGAACACTTGTCGGAAAGGCGTTAATGATGTGTCAGTTGCTTGAACGACAATAAGGCTGCATATAGCAGCCTATTTTGTTTCCTCCGCTTCTTTTACTGCAAGTGGAAAATAGTAGCGATGGGCACGATAACCTCCCCATATGCTTCCTGCACCAACGAAAAGAAAGACGATGCCAACGATAAGGGAGACAGTCGAACGGTGAATAAAAAATTGATTGATCGCAAAGAAAAATACAAATGAGCCAAGCGCAATGCTCGATTTGGCACTAATCCATTTGCGCTCCATCGGCCGTTTGCTGCGGAAGTATTTGATTTTGTAATACAAATAAAACGAAAGTGAAAAAATGATAAGTATAACAAATATCGGCATAGTCAGTCCTCCAACAAAAAAATCGTTGCGTGATTATTTTACATCTTTTCGAATCATAATAAAATATGTTTTAATGGAGAAAAAAGGAGAAGTACCATGGAACAAAAGGTTTTGGAAATTATTCGTCATATTCAACAATTTAATACGATTATTATTCACCGTCACGTTCGACCAGATCCTGATGCGTACGGTTCGCAAGGGGGATTAGCAGAGCTTATTCGAGCGTCGTTTCCAGAGAAGCGCGTATATACCGTTGGAAAAGATGAACCGTCGCTCGAATTTTTGCGTAAAATGGATGTCATTCCTGATGAAACGTATAACGACGCTCTTGTGATCGTTTGCGATACGGCAAATGAAGAACGAGTATGTGATCAACGTTATAAACTTGGAAAAAAAATTATTAAAATTGATCATCATCCAAATGAAGATCCGTATGGTGACATTTTATGGGTAGATACAAACGCTAGCTCGGTTAGTGAAATGATTTATGAGTTGTATTTAGTCGGTAAGGAACACGGTCTCGTTTTAACGAAAGAAGCCGCTCGACTGATTTACGCAGGAATTGTTGGGGATACAGGTCGTTTTCTTTTCCCAAGCACGAATCCAAAAACATTTAAATATGCAAGCGAATTAGTTGAATACGGATTTTCATTTGTCGACTTGTATGATCAGTTATATCGTACAAAACTATCTATTGCGCATTTAAGCGGATATGTGTTGCAAAATTTCGAACTATCTGAACACGGAGTGGCTCATATCATATTAACGAAACAATTATTAAAACAATATGATGCAACACCATCAGAGGCCTCGCAACTTGTTAGTGTCCTTGGAAATATTGAAGGAATACGAGCATGGGTGTTTTTTGTGGAAGAAGATGATCAAATTCGCGTCCGTCTTCGTTCAAGAGGTCCGATCGTCAACGGAGTGGCAAAAAAATATCGAGGCGGTGGCCATCCACTAGCAGCAGGAGCGTCCATTTATTCGTGGGAAGAAGTTGAACACGTGTTGGCTGATTTAAACGAAGTATGTAAGCAACAGTAGAGATGTCTCTACTGTTGCTTTAATTTTAGTTCAATAGATATATTTGTGAAAAATAAAATTGTTTCGATATGAAGATGGTACGTACGGTTGTCGATGATATACGTTTTATTTTCAATCGCTTTTTTTAGTAACTCCTTACTTTTATATACTGTTTCAATATCTTTCGCTGTGATATGTTGAATGTCTTTTTTTATATCTTCTTCAATTCGAAACGCTGTGTACGTATCGATGCCGTATGATTGCGCGTTAATGACTTTGACATCAATTGATTGAATCGTTAGTCGTTTTTTATTTTCTTTATTTAGTTCGATGTAATCTTGTTGCCAAATGTTTAAATCGTGTTTCAACTGGGCGATGATTTCTCGTTGTACGTTGAGCTGGCGAACTTGTTTTTCTTGTAAAATACCAAAAATTTGTGAAAAAACGACCCAGCTAATGATTGCTCCGATTGCCGCTCCAGCAAAAAAACGTTGCCATTCTGGATCGCGTGCATACGGCGGGACCCTCATGCGCTATGCTCCTGTGTAAACCAGCGAATAAACGTCATACCTGTTTGTGCGCCGCCCGTTGCTGATAAAATGAGTAAAAATTGCTTAATGACATCTCGTGTTTCTCCTTGGAAAAATCCACGTTCAACACTATAAAACGTATCAAACGTCCCTCCGATCGCTGCAATCAAAGCCCAAATTTTTAAACTGCTTGCAAAACGATACATCATTGTGAGCGGTGGTTCTCCAGATAAAAAAGCTCCAAATCCACCGATCAACGCCCCTCCAACTAACACACCTAAAGCGATGAAATAGCTTTGAATAAAAGCAGGCAAAAACGCTGTTTTCATCTCCATCTTGCTCACTCCTTCTGTATACTATGTATATGGGACAAACAAGCAAGGTATGTTTTGCTTTTCAACATATATAATAAAAAAAAATAGAAAAGGTGGGAGACACATTGTCGTTTATCCATCTACAAGTGCGAAGTGGTTATAGCTTATTAAGTAGCACGGTGAAAATTGAGGAGCTCGTCATGCGGGCGTGTGAGCTTCAATTTTCAGCAGTTGCGTTAACGGATGAAAACGTCTTGTATGGGGTGATTCCGTTTTATAAGGCGTGTCAAGCGCATGGAATCAAACCAATTATCGGTATGATTGCAACGGTGATTGATGAACACGGTCATGCAGATCAACTTGTGCTGTTGGCGAAAAATAACGACGGGTATCGTCAACTTGTCCATATTGCTACAGCCATTCAATTAAATGACGGAAAGGGCATTTCTTTATGTGACTTATCCCGCTACACGAGCGAATTAATCGGTATGACAAGCGGAGTACATGGGAGAGTGGAGCAGCATTTGCTGAATGGGGAAATCGGTCAAGCAGAAACGCTCGTTCACACGTACGCGAAGTTATTTCAACGCGGCGATTTTTATATAAATGTGCAGCGACACGGCTTACAAGAACAAGAATATTTGTTGCCGCTACTTCTTGAACATAGTAAACGATGGGATATGCCGCTCGTGGCGACAAACGATGTACGTTACATGTGTAAAGAAGATGCTCTTGCTTTTGAATGTTTACTTGCGATGAAACATGGAAAGAAAATGGCCGACCCGAGCCGTCCACGTTTTTTAACGAATGAATACCATTTCAAAAGCGCCGACGAAATGATCTCATTATTTTCAATGTATCGTGAAGCCATCGAGGAGACGGTGCGTATTGCACAGCGATGCAATGTGACGTTTGAGGCTAAAAAATGGTTTATGCCGCGTTATCCTGTTCCTTCGGGGAAAACAGCTGACGAATATTTGCAAACGTGGTGTTGGGAGCAATTCACGAAACGTTTTCCTGATCGCCCAGAAGTATATGTTACTCGATTACAATATGAACTGCAAATCATTCAACAGATGAATTTTAGTGACTACTTTTTAATTGTTGCTGATTTTGTTCGCTTTGCGCGCGAACGAGGGATATTGACAGGACCGGGGCGTGGATCAGCCGCAGGTTCCCTCGTTGCTTACATACTCGGAATTACACAGGTCGACCCGCTACAATATGGGCTTTTGTTTGAACGATTTTTAAATCCGGCTCGTCTATCACTTCCAGATATTGATATCGATTTTCCTGATCATCGTCGCGAAGAAGTCATTCGTTATATTGAAAAAAAATATGGAAAAGATTATGTCGCACAAATTATTACGTTCGGGACATTTGGAACACGCTCAGCCATTCGTGAAGTCGGTCGTGTGTTTGAGGTAGATGAACAAGAAATAGAGCAAACGTTAGCTACGGGACGATTCGATCATACACGTCCATGGCATAGCGTTGTACAACGGATTGAAGGTTTGCCAAAGCATACGTCCATTCATGCTGCTGGTATTGCCATTAGTCCATGCCCGTTAACAGACATCGTCCCCCTTCAAGTCGGACAAACGACAACGTATGTGACGCAATATGCGATGGATGCACTTGAACAAATCGGGTTATTAAAATTTGATTTACTTGCCCTCAAAAATTTAACGATCATTGAACAAATGATTCACAGCGTTGAACAGCGGACAGGCTATCGTTTGAGTTTTGAAAACATGCCGCTCGATGACGAACAAACGTATGCGCTTTTAAGTCAAGGGGATACTTTTGGTGTGTTTCAGCTTGAGTCAGAAGGAATGAAGCGGGTGTTGCGCGAATTACAACCGACAACGTTTGAAGATATTGTAGCAGTAAACGCTTTATTTCGGCCGGGACCGATGGAACAAATTCCAACATACATTTCCCGCAAACATGGGCGTGAGCCGATCGTTTACATGCATGATGATTTGCAATCGATTTTACAATCAACATATGGAGTCATCGTGTATCAAGAACAAATTATGAAAATTGTTGAACAAATGGCGAGCTATTCGTTAGCAGAAGCCGATTTGTTACGTCGCGCAATAAGTAAAAAAGACGTTGGACAAATGGAAAAAGAGAAACAACGTTTTATTGAAGGGTGTATGCAAAATGGGTACGCTGCCCATATGGCAAACGAATTGTATGAGCTAATCGTTCGTTTTGCTGGTTATGGGTTTAACAGGAGCCATGCAGTAGCATACAGCTATATCGCATATATGCTTGCATATATCAAAGCGCATTATCCGCTCGATTTTTACGCTGTTTTATTAACAAATGTCATCGGACAAAAAGAAAAGATGATGCAATGTGTGCATGAACTTCGCAAAAAACGAATACGTTTGCTTCCTCCTTCCATCGGACGAAGTGAAGGGCATTTTACCGTTGATGGAAACGATATTCGTTTTGGATTGTTAGCGATTAAACAAGTAAGTTCCGCCTTTGTTAAACAAGTGATTCGGGAGCGTCAAAGACAACCATTTTCCGATTTTTTTGATTTCGTTTCGCGACTACGTATCGAGCCTTCACAAAGAAAGATAGTCGAAGCGCTTATTTTTTCCGGCTGTTTTGACGAATTTCGGGTGGAGCGTGCAACCCTTTATGCAAGTATTGACGTGGCGCTTGAGCATGCCGAGTTTCTGACCCCTGATCTCGACGTACGACCAAAATACGTTCATGCTGAACCGTTGTCGCTCATCGACCAATTAAAATACGAAAAGCAATGGCTTAACGTATACGTTTCCCCTCATCCGGCTGAATCATTTGCCCATTTTTATTCGATGTGGGGGGCAAAACGTATGTACGAATGGGAAATAGAAAAAGCGAATGTTGGCAAAGTGATCGCATACGTTGAGGAGGTGACGAAAAAGCGGACAAAAAAAGGGGAAGAAATGGCGTTTGTGACGATTTGTGATGATAGCGATGAATGGTATGCCATCGCATTTCCGAAGATTTATGGTCAATTTCATTCTTTATTACAACAAGGAAGCGTGTTGTACATGGAAGGGAAAATAGAGCAGCGACCAAATGGCTGGCATCTCATTGTACAACAAGTGAGGAAGCCGGTATGTGTTTACGTGAAAATTGATGAACAGCACGCGTCACCAGTTGTATTGCAGAAGTTAAAAGAAGTGTTAATCGCTCATCGCGGATATGCACCTGTCATTTTGTACTATGAAGCAGAACGAAAAAAAGTGCAGCTTTCCCATGAATATGCTGTGTCCCCACACGATGAGTGCATTCATCAACTAACGGCATTGCTGGGGGATGGGAATGTCGTTGTGAAATAAAAATGCTTTACTATTTTTCATTTTTATTATATTTTTATAGAAGTTAAGTGGTCAGACCAGTGGGCCGCTTGTTAGGGAGGAATATGTCGTGTCGTTGTTTAAAGAAGCGCTTCATATGCATGAGTGTTATCAAGGAAAGCTCGAAGTGAAAGCGAAAGTGCCGTTAAGAAATGCTTACGATTTAAGCTTAGCGTATTCTCCTGGTGTAGCAGAACCGTGCAAAGCCATTCATGCGGAACCGAGCAAAATATATGATTATACGTTAAAAGCGAACACAGTGGCGGTCGTTTCCAATGGGAGTGCAGTGTTAGGGCTTGGAAATATTGGGGCAGACGCGGCGTTGCCAGTAATGGAAGGAAAAGCGGTGCTCTTTAAAAGTTTCGCTGGGGTTGATGCATTCCCTATTTGTTTAAATACATCAGATGTGGAACAAATGATTCAAACGGTTAAATTGCTTGAGCCGACATTTGGAGGCATTAACTTAGAAGATATTGCTGCTCCGCACTGTTTTACGATTGAGGAACGATTAAAGCGAGAAATGAACATTCCTGTTTTCCATGATGATCAACATGGAACAGCGATTGTGACCGTTGCTGGTTTAATGAATGCATTAAAGTTAGTGAACAAAAAAATAGAACATATTCAAGTGATCATTAACGGGGCGGGAGCAGCAGGAATTGCGATTATGAAGCTGCTTCGTTGTTACGGGGTTAAACATATCATCATGTGCGATTCAAAAGGAGCGATTTATGAAGGGCGTCCATATGGAATGAATGAGATAAAACATGAGATTGCCCAATGGACAAACGATGAGAAAAAAGCAGGAACGTTACAGGAAGTCATCGTTGGTGCGGATGTATTTATTGGTGTGTCTGTTGCTGGAGCATTGACAGCGAGCATGGTTGAAACGATGAATCGGGATGCAATCATTTTTGCGATGGCAAACCCGACGCCAGAAATTATGCCGGAAGAGGCGTTACAAGCAGGGGCAACAGTTGTTGGGACAGGACGTTCCGACTATCCGAATCAAGTGAATAACGTGTTGGCATTTCCAGGTATTTTCAGAGGTGCGCTTGATGTGCGCGCCAAACAAATTAATGAACAAATGAAAATGGCCGCTGTGGAAGCCATTGCGCATTTAATTACAGAAGATGAATTGCGTGCTGATTATGTTATTCCTGCCCCTCTTGATCCGCGCGTCGCTCCAGCTGTTGCTGCTGCTGTGGCGAAAGCCGCCATCGAAACAGGGGTTGCACAAGTGATTGTTGATCCGAAAGAAGTAGAAAAGCGAACACGACAATTAGCTTTGATTGCAGGTGAGGGGGAACATGACTACTTCTAAAGTATACATTGAAACGTTTTGGAAAATTCATCGCATGATTGAAGAATCAGGTCTTCAACCTGGCGATCGATTGCCATCTGAACGAGAGTTAGCTGACCGATTGCGAGTCGGACGCTCTTCTGTTCGTGAAGCGTTGCGGGCGTTAGAGTTGCTCGGATTAATTGAAACGCGCCGCGGCGAAGGAACGTTTATGAAACCGTTTGGCGACCATCAGCTCATTCAACTACTTGGCTCGTTTATTTTGCAAGGAAATCGGGAAAAACGAGATTTAATAGAAACAAAAATATTCATAGAGCGCATATGCTTACAACTTGCTTGCGAACGACTGACAGATGAAAAGCTCGAGCTTATATTACAAACGGAGCATACGTACCATTCATTTTTCCGACGGATTGTACAAGCGACCGATAATTATTTATTGTTGCGCATTTGGCTTGTATTAAGCGATTTTTTTGAACACGTATATACGGTCGAGCTCCCTTCCGAATGTTACGAACAGATGTGTAAGGCACTCCAAAAGCGGTCGTGCGAAGAAGCAATAGCCGTTTATGAGCAATACGTGATGCAAAAAATGTCGAAAGAGAATTGACACAATGTGACAAACAAAGTTGTCTTTATCCAGTAAAGTAGAAATGGACTAAGTAGGGGAGGGAAACATGTGCTGAAAGATTTGTTCTCCAAAAAAAAGAAGTATGCTACCATTCCATCTGAACAAGCAAAGCAAGATGTACCTGAAGGCATCATGACAAAATGCCCGAAGTGTAAAAAAATTATGTATACGAAAGAATTAGTGAAAAATTTGCGCGTTTGTATATCGTGCGGCTATCATCATCCGATGTCTGCTCCTGAACGCATTGCGTGTTTGTTAGATGAAGGAACGTTTCATGAATACGATCGTCACCTTCTTTCTAAAAATCCGCTTGATTTTCCACAGTATATGGAGAAAATTGAGGAAGATCGTGAGAAAACGAAATTGAATGAAGCGGTTGTGACAGGAGAAGGAACGATAAACGGCTTTCCTGTTGTTATTGCAGTGATGGATTCCCGTTTCCGTATGGGGAGCATGGGATCAGTTGTCGGAGAAAAAATTGCACGCGCCATCGAACGAGCGATGGAAAAATCGGTACCTTTTATTATTTTTACCGCTTCAGGTGGAGCGCGCATGCAAGAAGGTGTATTAAGTTTAATGCAAATGGCGAAAACAAGCGCTGCATTAAAACTGTTTAGCGAACAAGGTGGACTCATCATTTCAGTCATGACCCATCCAACGACAGGTGGTGTATCAGCAAGCTTCGCCTCGCTTGGAGATTATAATTTTGCTGAACCGGGGGCGTTGATCGGTTTTGCGGGAAGACGAGTCATCGAACAAACGGTTCGGGAAGAGTTGCCAGATGATTTTCAAACAGCGGAATTTTTATTGAAACACGGACAATTAGATGCTGTTATTCCGCGTCATGAATTAAAAGATAAATTAACGAATGTATTAGACATTCACCAATCGCGAGGTGGAGACGAATGGCATATGAATTAGAATTTGAAAAGCCGCTTGTAGAACTGCGCAAAAAAATTAGCGAACTGAAAGAGTTTACGAAACATCGTGACGTCGACTTTTCAGATGAAATCAATAAGTTAGAAGCGCGACTTGAAAAGCTTGAAAATGATATTTATGCTAATTTAAGCCCGTGGGATCGTGTGCAAATTGCCCGACATCCAAATCGTCCGACAACGCTCGATTATATCGATCGGTTGTTTACGAACTTTTTTGAATGTCACGGTGATCGTTGCTTTGGCGACGATGAAGCGATTGTCGGAGGAATTGCGAAATATCACGGATTGCCTGTGACAGTCATCGGACATCAACGCGGAAAAGATACGAAAGAAAATATTCGCCGTAATTTTGGCATGCCACATCCGGAAGGGTATCGAAAGGCTCTTCGTTTAATGAAACAAGCCGAAAAATTTGGACGTCCAATTATTTGTTTTATTGATACGAAAGGGGCGTATCCAGGAAAAGCTGCTGAGGAACGCGGACAAAGTGAAGCGATCGCGCGAAATTTATTTGAAATGGCGGGGTTGGCTGTCCCTGTCGTATGCATTGTGATCGGTGAAGGTGGAAGCGGCGGCGCGCTTGCGCTTGGTGTCGGAAACTATGTTCATATGCTTGAAAATTCAACGTATTCCGTTATTTCGCCAGAAGGGGCGGCGGCTATTTTATGGAAAGATGCGTCACTCGCGAAAAAAGCTGCCGAAACGATGAAAATTACAGCAAAAGATTTAAAGGAGCTTGGCGTCATTGATGAAATGATTCCAGAAGTGCGCGGCGGTGCGCATCGAAATGTGGATGAACAAGCGAAATATATTGATGACGTTCTTCAACGTTCGTTGCGTGAATTGCTTCCGTTAAACGCTGAACAGTTAATTGCACAACGATATGAAAAATATAAGAAAATTGGCGATTTTATCGAGTTACAACAACATGTGTCCGTTATGTAAAAAAGGTCATCTATTTCGATGGCCTTTTTTTAAAAAAATAAGAAAGTATAAAATTTCGGGTTCATGTCTAGCTCCAAGCTCCATCGGCTCGAGTCGCTTTGTCCCACACTGCGACGGCGACACGCTGAGAAGCTTTCGGTGAGTTTGCTCACGCAGAACCAATCAACTGATTGGTTCGAGCTCTCTTCGGTGGGGCTTGTGTGCTTTTCGCCGATAGGCGGGCGCTTTGCGCTTTTCTTATTTACATGAAATAAGCGACTTTGGGTAAACTTTTTGTAGCGTGAAAAAATCAACGTTTTGTGAAACATTTCATTATGTATTGTGTTCCATATACCTTCATGTTATCTTAAAGTAAGAGGTCATACTTCTTATTTTATTTTTTTAAAGAGGTGAAGAGCGATGAAAAGAATTGGTGTGCTTACGAGCGGTGGCGATTCACCAGGAATGAATGCGGCCATTCGCGCAGTTGTTCGAAAAGCAATTTACCATGGATTAGAAGTGTACGGCATTTACCACGGATATGCGGGGTTAATTGCCGGAAACATTAAAAAGCTTGAAATCGGGGATGTTGGCGATATTATTCATCGTGGTGGAACGATGTTATATACTGCCCGCTGCCCAGAATTTAAAACGTTAGAAGGACAGTTAAAAGGAATTGAGCAATTGAAAAAGCATGGCATTGAAGGGCTCGTTGTGATCGGTGGTGACGGTTCGTATCAAGGAGCGAAAAAATTAACAGAACACGGCTATCCTTGTGTCGGCGTGCCAGGAACGATTGATAACGACATTCCAGGAACAGATTTCACGATCGGCTTTGATACAGCATTGAATACGGTTATTGATGCAATTGACAAAATTCGTGATACAGCGACATCTCATGAGCGTACATACGTCATTGAAGTCATGGGGCGTCATGCTGGTGACATTGCGCTTTGGGCCGGTCTTGCTGGCGGAGCAGAAAGCATTTTGATTCCAGAAGCGGATTATGATATGAATGAAATTGTTGCACGTCTCAAACGTGGACACGAACGCGGCAAAAAACATAGTATTATTATTGTTGCAGAAGGCGTCGGTAGCGGTGTGGAATTCGGTAAACGAATTGAAGAAGCAACAGGCTTTGAAACGCGTGTAACCGTATTAGGTCACGTCCAACGTGGTGGTTCACCGACAGCGTTTGATCGTGTGCTTGCAAGTCGTTTAGGTGCTCGTGCCGTAGAATTGTTGCTTGAAGGAAAAGGCGGACGTTGCGTCGGCATTCAAAACAATCAACTTGTTGATCATGACATCATTGAAGCGTTAGCACAAAAACATACAGTTGACCAAAAAATGTATCAGTTGTCCAAAGAGCTTTCAATTTAATGTATATTTATGGTATCGTTTCCATATGCAAATTGTAGGAGGGTGTTTATGCGCAAAACGAAAATTGTTTGTACGATCGGTCCAGCGAGTGAAAGTGTAGAAAAGCTTGTGCAACTTATTGAAGCAGGAATGAACGTCGCTCGTCTTAACTTCTCGCACGGAAGTCATGAAGAACATGCAGCGCGCATTCGCAACATTCGTGAAGCGTCAAAAATAACTGGGAAAACGGTAGCGATTTTATTAGACACGAAAGGTCCAGAAATTCGTACGCATAACATGGAAAATGGGGCGATTGAGTTAAAGGCAGGCTCTGAAGTGACGATTTCCATGAAAGAAGTGCTCGGAACGCCAGAAAAATTTTCGATCACTTATGAAGGGTTAATTGATGACGTTCACGTTGGCTCAACTATTTTATTAGATGATGGATTAGTCGGATTAGAAGTGTTAGCGATCGATAAAGAGGCAAAAGAAATTCGGACGAAAGTGTTAAACGGTGGCGTACTGAAAAATAAAAAAGGTGTGAACGTCCCAGGCGTAAAAGTGAAATTGCCGGGTATTACTGAAAAAGACGCAGAAGATATTCGTTTCGGTATTGAACAAGGCATCGATTTCATTGCCGCATCGTTCGTTCGCCGCGCTTCTGACGTGCTTGAAATTCGTGAATTGCTCGAAGAACATAACGCGTTGCACATTCAAATTATCCCAAAAATTGAAAACCAAGAAGGCGTAGACAATATTGACGAAATTTTAGAAGTGGCAGACGGCTTGATGGTTGCCCGCGGGGATTTAGGCGTTGAAATTCCAGCAGAAGAAGTGCCGCTTGTGCAGAAAGAATTAATTAAAAAATGTAATGCGCTCGGAAAACCGGTTATTACAGCGACACAAATGCTTGATTCAATGCAGCGCAATCCGCGTCCAACTCGTGCGGAGGCAAGTGACGTCGCGAATGCCATTTTCGATGGAACAGATGCGATTATGCTGTCAGGTGAAACAGCAGCAGGTGCTTATCCAGTAGAAGCGGTACAAACGATGCATCGTATTGCTTTGCGCACAGAACAAGCGTTACAATACCGTGACTTATTATCGAAGCGAAGCAAACAAAGCGGCACAACGATTACAGATGCCATTGGACAATCGGTTGCTCACACCGCATTAAACTTAGATGTCGCAGCGATTGTTACGCCGACAGTCAGCGGCCATACAGCCCGCATGATTTCGAAATACCGTCCAAAAGCGCCAATTATCGCTGTTACATCGAATGAAGGTGTTTCGCGTAAATTAGCGCTCGTTTGGGGTGTTTACCCACGCGTTGCTCAACATGCCACATCAACAGATGAAATGCTTGATATCGCAGTTGAAGCAGCTCTTGATACGCGTATTGTGAAACATGGTGATCTCGTCGTCATTACGGCAGGTGTTCCGGTTGGAGAAACGGGATCGACCAACTTAATGAAAGTGCATATGATTGGCGATATGATTGCAAAAGGCCAAGGCATTGGTCGCAAATCAGCATTTGGAAAAGTTGTTGTGGCGAAAACAGCTGAAGAAGCAGTTGAAAAAATGATTGAAGGTGGCATTTTAGTTGCTCCTGCAACAGATGCGGATATGATGAAAGCGTTAGAAAAAGCTGCTGCGATCATTACAGAAGAAGGCGGCTTAACAAGCCATGCAGCTGTGGTCGGCTTAAGCTTAGGCATCCCGGTCATCGTCGGTGTAAACAATGCGACAACCATTTTAAAAGACGGACAAGATATTACAGTAGACGCAAGTTTTGGTGCCATTTATCGTGGTCACGCAAGCGTGCTATAATAAGAAGGGGGACAACCCCTTCTTTTCTTGTTTTGGAGGGATATGTATGCGTAATATCTTTTTTCTTCTTTTTATCGTTATCCCAGCGTTAGAAATTGTCGTTCTTGTTTTGTCTGGAAAGGCAATCGGGGTATGGCCAACATTTGCTTTCATCGTGGCGACAGGCATTATCGGTGCATTTTTAGCGAAAAAGCAAGGATTGCACACGCTTCAGCGCGCGAAGTACGAATGGATGAATGGACGTATCCCAAGCGATGCGCTATTAGATGGGATTTGCATTTTAGTTGGCGGGACGTTATTGTTAACGCCAGGATTTATTACTGATACAGCAGGTTTTATTTTGCTTCTCCCATTTGCGCGCGAAAAAATGAAACCGTGGCTCGTCCGTTTGTTTAAGTGGATGTTCTATACGAAAACTTGGATATACATTCGAAAATAAAAAGCATAAGCTCGTCGCTTATGCTTCTTTTTTTCCAACAATGAAATGCCAAATGTCTTGAAATACGCCAGCATGATGTAGTGTGCGTCCAATGACAAGCAATACCGGGCCAACGATTAATCCGAGAAACCCGATCAATTTGAAACCGACGAATAAAGCAATTAATGTAGCTAATGGATCGAGCCCGATATTAGTTGAAAGAAGCTTCGGTTCCATCACTTGTCGCTGTACGAGAACAACGATATATAGCACGCCAAGACCGATGGCAAAATGAGTATCCCCGCTTATTGCTGCGTAAACAATCCATGGAACGAATACTAAACCTGTTCCTAAATACGGCAAAATATCTACTATGCCAATAATAAGCGCAATAGTGATCGCGTATTCTACTCGCAACACAAGCAGCCCGACTAATACAATGAGCGTTGTAATGGAAATGAGTGTTGCTTGCGCTTTAAGAAAGCCGAATAGCGCCTTTTTTAGTTCAGTAAACACTTTTGTGCTGCTCGTTTGTACTTTGTTCGGTAATAGCTTTTGAAACAACGATTTTAGACGATACCAATCTTTGCTTATAAAAAATGTAGCGAGCAATGAAAAAATAAAGATTGTCGCAAAATTAGGCAACCATCCGATAATCGAAGGGATATTTTGTAATATATTTTGGATAAATTGTCCAACTGTTGTAGCAATTTTCGTCCCAACCGACTGAATGTTTGCCATAATCGTATCTTGTTGAGATGTATCTAAATTTTTAAAGAGCGTAGCTAGCTGGTTATATAGTGGAATAATTTGGCTGGCGACAAACTGTTCCATGTAAACAACAAGCTTTTGAAAATGACTTGGAACGACCGTTGCTAAATATTGTGTGCCCGTCACAATTTCTGCGACAAGAAGAGTGACAAGCCCTGCAACGAGTGCAAGTAAAAAAATTAAAACAACGATGACCGCTAGCACCCTCGGCATTTTCGCTTTTTTCTCTAATACATCCACAATCGGATTAATGAAAAAGGAAATCGCTAACGCAATTAAAAACGGATACGTTAACGTTGATACATAATATAAACTCGCTAACCCAGCAATGATGACAAAGATGACAAATAAAAAGCGAAGGGAGCGATGTACATATTGATTTGGCACGTCTTCACCTCCTGTCTTTTGTCATTTATGACTATTATAATATACAATGCAAAAGAAGAAAAAGTTTCAAAGAAGAAGGTGATATTTGATGCAGCCGTTTATTTTTTTATTTATTCTTCTTGTCATTGGCATGATGGCAAAAAATCATTCTCTTATTGTCGCAGTGCTTTTTTTACTCGTTGTGAAAAGCATCGGACTAAGTTCAAAAGTGTTCCCTTACTTACAACAAAAAGGAATCAATCTTGGGGTGACAATCATCACGATTGCTGTATTAGTTCCGATTGCCTCTGGAAAAATAGGTTTTAAAGAGCTGATAGAGTCCGTTCGATCGGTTTACGCGTGGATTGCAATGTTATCAGGTATTGCGGTCGCTTTATTAGCAAAAGGAGGCGTCACGCTGCTTGCAAAAGACCCGCATATGACGACTGCGCTTGTCATTGGGACGATTTTAGCTGTATCTTTATTCAAAGGCGTTGCGGTTGGGCCGTTAATTGGTGCGGGTATTGCATATATGCTCATGAAAATGGTCGATGTATTTTCGTGATTTATTACTTTTTTATAATAATATTTTTGAATTATGATTTCTTTTAGTTCACAAAAGTCTGATAATTGTTTATAATGGTATTGGAGCATGTACGAAACTATCGTATATATTTCCCTGCTCGCTTTGTTAAGCGGACAGGTGAATATATAACAAAATGTAAGCATTTTCTTTGCATTTTTATTCAACTGTTTTGAGCAATCGCTCGACGACGCGTTTTAACATGGGAAAAGGGGAATAAAAGAGAAAAGGAGAGATGTAAGATGACAGTAACTCGCGGTCTCGAAGGGGTTGTCGCAACCACTTCCACAATTAGTTCGATCATCGATGATACGCTCACGTACGTTGGGTATAATATCGATGATTTAGCAGAACATGCTACGTTTGAAGAGGTTGTTTATTTGCTTTGGCACCGCAAATTGCCAAACAAAGAAGAGCTAGAAACGTTAACGAAACAGTTGGCAGAAAATGCCGATATCCCGCAACAAATCATTGATCATTTTAAAATGTATCCGCTTGACAAAATTCATCCAATGGCAGCGCTTCGCACAGCGATTTCGTTCCTTGGATTGTACGATGAAGAAGCGGAAGCGATGAATCCGGAAGCGAACTATCGCAAAGCGATTCGTTTACAGGCGAAGGTATCAACAATTGTTGCTGCGTTTTCCCGCATTCGCAAAGGATTAGAGCCTGTACCACCGCGCAAAGATTTAAGTTTTGCGGCAAACTTTTTATACATGTTAACAGGTAAAGAGCCGGATCCAATCGCTGAAGAAGCGTTTAATAAAGCGCTTGTGCTTCATGCGGATCATGAATTGAACGCTTCAACGTTTACGGCACGCGTCTGTGTTGCTACTTTATCAGATGTATACTCTGGCATTACTGCAGCGATTGGAGCATTAAAAGGACCTCTTCATGGCGGAGCAAACGAAGCGGTCATGAAAATGTTGACGGAAATCGGTACGCTCGAAAATGTAGAAACGTACATTCACAACAAATTAAACAACAAAGAAAAAATTATGGGCTTCGGTCATCGCGTTTATCGTCACGGAGACCCACGCGCAAAACATTTGAAGAAAATGTCTGAAAAATTGACGAAGTTAACAGGTGAACCACATTGGTATGACATGTCGGTGAAAATTGAGGAGATTGTTACATCGACAAAAGGGTTACCACCAAATGTTGATTTCTACTCAGCTTCTGTTTACCATAGTTTAGGAATTGATCACGATTTATTTACACCAATTTTTGCAATTAGCCGTATGTCTGGATGGCTTGCACACATTTTAGAACAGTACGAAAACAACCGTCTCATTCGCCCGCGTGCAGAATATACAGGACCGATGAGACAAGTGTACGTACCGCTTGAAGAACGCGCATAACGATTGTTTAGAAAAGGTGAGAAGTTCGCCTCTCACCTTTTTACACTACACGATTTGGAGGTATGATGATGCAAGGAGAAAAAATTACAGTTACAAACGGAGTATTAAACGTTCCAAATTATCCAATTATCCCATTTATTGAAGGGGATGGGACAGGTCCAGATATTTGGGCAGCCGCTTCTCGCGTATTGGAAGCAGCTGTTGAAAAAGCGTATAAAGGTGAACGGAAAATCGTTTGGAAAGAAGTGCTTGCTGGTGAAAAAGCGTTTAAGTTGACAGGTGAATGGTTGCCACAAGAAACACTTGATACGATTCGTGAATACATAATTGCGATTAAAGGTCCGTTAACAACGCCGGTCGGTGGTGGCATTCGTTCATTAAACGTTGCGCTTCGCCAAGAGCTCGATTTATTTGTATGCTTACGTCCGGTTCGCTATTTTAAAGGAGTTCCTTCTCCAGTTAAGCGCCCTGAAGATACAGACATGGTTATTTTCCGTGAAAATACGGAAGATATTTATGCTGGAATCGAATATGCGAAAGGAACGCCAGAAGTAAAAAAAGTGATCGATTTCTTACAAAATGAGATGGGCGTACGCAAAATCCGCTTCCCTGAAACATCAGGAATTGGCATTAAACCAATTTCAGAAGAAGGGACGAAACGATTAGTACGGGCAGCGATTAAATATGCGATTGAACATGGTCGCAAATCGGTGACGCTCGTTCATAAAGGAAACATTATGAAATATACAGAAGGTGCGTTTAAAAACTGGGGTTATGAATTAGCTGAGAAAGAATTTGGAGATCAAGTGTTTACATGGGCAGAATATGATCGCATCGTTGAAACGGATGGAAAAGAGGCTGCAAACAAAGCGCAGGCGGAAGCAGAAGCAGCAGGAAAAATTATCATTAAAGATGCGATTGCAGATATTTTCTTACAACAAATTTTAACTCGTCCACGCGAGTTTGATGTCGTTGCAACGATGAACTTAAACGGCGACTACATTTCTGATGCGCTTGCAGCACAAGTAGGCGGCATCGGTATCGCTCCAGGTGCAAACATTAACTATGAAACAGGTCATGCAATTTTTGAAGCAACGCATGGCACAGCACCAAAATATGCAGGATTAGATAAAGTGAACCCGTCGTCTGTCATTTTATCTGGTGTAATGATGTTTGAACATCTCGGTTGGAACGAGGCAGCGAAACTCATTATTGACTCTATGGAAAAAACAATTGCATCCAAAGTAGTCACGTATGATTTTGCGCGCTTAATGGAAGGTGCAACAGAGGTGAAATGCTCTGAATTTGCGGATGCCCTCATTCGAAACATGAGCGAATAAAATAAAAAGGGGATGGAAGAACGTGGGTATGAAACGTAAAAAAATCTCAATTATCGGTGCTGGATTTACAGGAGCGACAACAGCGTTTATTTTAGCGCAAAAAGAGCTAGGTGATATCGTTCTTGTCGACATTCCGCAATTGGAAAATCCGACAAAAGGCAAGGCGCTCGATATGCTTGAGTCAAGCCCAGTTCTTGGTTTTGACGCCAACATTATTGGTACGTCGGATTATGCGGATACGGCTGATTCGGACATCGTTGTCATCACTGCAGGGATTGCACGCAAACCAGGGATGAGTCGTGACGACTTAGTAACGACAAATCAAAAAATTATGAAAGCTGTAACGAAAGAAGTCGTCAAATACTCACCGAACTGCTTTATTATCGTCTTAACAAATCCAGTAGATGCGATGACATATACAGTATTTAAAGAATCAGGCTTTCCGAAAAACCGCGTCATCGGTCAATCCGGTGTATTAGATACCGCGCGTTTCCGAACGTTTGTTGCACAAGAGTTAAACTTATCTGTTAAAGACATTACAGGATTTGTTTTGGGCGGTCATGGAGATGATATGGTACCGCTTGTGCGTTACTCATATGCAGGAGGCATTCCGCTTGAAACGTTAATCCCTAAAGAGCGTTTAGACGCCATTGTTGAACGTACGCGTAAAGGTGGCGGTGAAATCGTCAACTTGCTAGGCAACGGTAGCGCTTATTATGCGCCAGCTGCGTCCCTTGCTGAGATGGTTGAAGCGATCGTAAAAGACCAGCGCCGAGTTCTTCCAGCCATCGCTTATTTAGAAGGCGAATACGGATATGAAGGCATTTATTTAGGTGTGCCAACGATTTTAGGTGGCAACGGAATCGAAAAAGTGATCGAATTACAGTTAACAGACGAGGAAAAAGAAGCATTAGCGAAATCTGTTCAATCGGTGAAAAACGTGATGAAAGTGTTACAATGATAAAAAATTCGGGGGATTTTTCCCCGAATTTTTGTATATGGTCAAACAAAGGGGAGATGACGATGTTAGGGAAAAAGCGTAAAATTGGGCGTTTAATTTCGGACATTTCGGTCGGGGAGAAGCTTGTATTAACGGAAGCGATTGAAGATAAAGATTTATTGTTATATTTAGGGCTCACAAATGATGCCAACCCGCTTTATATTCAACATGATTATGCATCCCAAACACCGTTGAAACGTCCAATCGTACCAGCGATTATGTTAACAGGTATGATTACATCAGCTATTTCAAAATACTTACCGGGGCCAGGAAGCCATATCGTTTCCCAAACGATTGAATTTAAACGACCCGTATATCATTATGAGCATGTCGAGTTTTTATTTGAAGTAACGCATGTTGATGAAGAAAACAATGAAATTCATATTGCGGTTCAAGCGGTTCGAGATGAGGAAGAAATATTAGTTGGAGCGTTGCGTGTCGTTCCGCCATATCCGTTTATTGAAGAAAAAGCATTAGATAACTTTTAAAAGGGGCATCGCCTCTTTTTTTATTTTTATCTTTCAAAGTAACTCGTTATAATAAAAATGTAACAAATTTACGTTGTTGGAGGATGGCTATGTCGAAACGTGTGTTAGTTGTCGATGATGAGCATTCGATCGTCACTCTATTAGAGTACAATTTGAAACAAGCTGGATTGTGTGAGTAAAATATTTGTGGGTGACATTCAGGAATGATTCCCCGACGAGGGTTGCGAACTTTTGTTCGCGACGCTCGTCGGGGCCACCAAGCGAAGCGCGGTAGAAAAAAGCAAATGTCATGCAAAAAGGACTCTCTCCCTGCTATGATGGTGATGACCAACATCAATAAAACAGGAGGGAGAGAGTCCATGAAACATTTTACCACAGAATGGCCTTTATTAAAAGAGCTGGAGGAACAATTAGTCAGAACTCTTCAAAAGGTGTTCGCTGTCTTGTTGGCGGCCCTTTTGGAG
>NZ_JXTH01000016.1 GCF_000836725.1 Anoxybacillus thermarum
CCAAGCGGGTTGAACAGGCCAAACGGAAGGCAGGACGGTTGTGGGCAGATGTGGTGCGTCAGAATCTACCGTGTCTGCAGCGGTCATCCGGGACGCCGATCCATCAAGCGTTGTCGGCGCTTCGGGATTTTGGTTGGGTGTAAAAAAATGGAATACAATATCATCACTTCAAGATGAGGGATGAGAGTCCAAAAGCGCTTACGATATCAATTCCTGAAAATGGTTCGCTAACTAGTGATTGACAACACCCGTAGTGAACCGAAAAAATGTTCTCCACAAAGTCTTGACTGACTCTTTTTCTTTTTGCCCTTTGTTAGTGAAAAGAAAATCTTGTATAATCGGAACATGTAACATACATACGAAAGAAGGATGGAGCATGATTAAAACGTTAAAGCTCACTCCCCTGCAATTGTTAGCTTGCATGTTTCTTTTTCTCGTCGTTGTCGGCGGGGTATTGTTGAAGCTGCCGATTGCAACAGAGAAGGAAATCAGCTGGATTGATGCGTTTTTTTTATCGACATCCGCAGCAACGGTGACTGGCTTAGCGCCGATTGATCCTAGCTCTACATTTACCGTATTTGGAGAAGTTGTTTTAATGGTGCTTATTCAAGTTGGCGGACTTGGGATTATGACATTTGCGGTACTCGTTGTTATTGTGCTTGGAAAAAAATCGGGATGAAGCAGCGCATGTTGATGCAAGAGGCGTTAAACCAACCGTCGCTCGGTGGCGTCATTCGTTTGGCGCGCAATTTACTGTTTTTTTCTTTATTTATGGAGTTTGTCGGCGCAGCGCTGCTGGCAGTCGATTGGGTTCCGAAAATGGGTTGGGCGCAAGGGTTATATTATAGCCTTTTTCACACAATTGCATCGTTCAATAATGCCGGGTTTGCGTTATGGCCTGATAATTTATCGCGCTTCGTCGGAGATCCGATCGTCAATGTGACGGTCACGTCATTAATTATCATCGGCGGGCTCGGTTTTACTGTCGTATTTGACGTATTGTACCAACGCCGTTGGAGAAAGTTATCTCTCCATACGAAGTTGATGTTAGTCATGACGCTTGTTGTGAACATTGTGGCGATCATTGCCTTCTTCCTATTCGAACATAACAACCCAAAAACGCTCGGTTCCCTTTCGCTTCGTGAGCAACTATGGGCATCATATTTTCAAGGCATTACGCCGAGAACAGCAGGATTTAATACGATCGATATCGGTTCGCTTGAACAGCCAACAGCGATGCTTATGATTTTCCTTATGTTTATTGGAGCGGGAAGCACGTCGACAGGCGGAGGTATTAAACTGACAACGTTTGCGGTCATTATTTTTGCGGTGATAAGTTTTTTAAAAGGAAAAGAAGAAACGGTCGTTTGGATGAGAGCGATTCGCCATACGATTATTTTACGGGCATTGGCTATTGCGTCTATGAGCATGTTGTTTATTTTTGTTGTGACAATGATATTGACGCTTACAGAAAATGCTTCACTTCTTGCGCTTTTATTTGAAGTTGTATCCGCATTTGGTACAGTTGGCCTTTCGATGAATATGACATCGCATTTATCAGCGATCGGGAAAGTGCTCATTATTTGCGTCATGTTGTTTGGGAAATTAGGTCCGTTAACGCTCGTATATTCGATTGCGAAGCCGAAAAAAACAAATATTCGTTATCCGAGTGGCGATATATTGACAGGATGAAAAAAGCGAGGGAGGCTCCCTCGCTTTTATTGTGCAGGTTCTTGCGGCATAATTAAAATTTCGACCCGTCGGTTTTTCGCGCGTCCTTCAGGTGTAGCATTTGAGGCGATTGGTTTAAACTCCCCGTACCCTTTTGCGCTAAATAACTGCGGGTTTAGCCTTGTATTTTCAAGCAATAGTTTCATAAAGTTGACGGCGCGCATAACGCTTAATTCCCAGTTCGAAGCAAATTTCGCATTGTTGATCGGCACGTTGTCTGTATGTCCGCTAATGACGATATTGCGCGGTGGATTCATGACAAGCAAGTTCGATATTTTTTTTGCGACATCGCGATATTGTGGCTTAATATCAGCGCTCCCTGAGTCGAATAACACATCGTTCGCAATCGTTACAAGCAATCCTTCTTCTGTCATCGCGACAGACAATTCTCTACTTAGTTGACTCGTTTTGACGTATTCGTTAAATTTACTTTGAATCTTTTTTAATTCCTCGTATTCTTCTTTTGAAATTTTGACATACGGTTTTTGATTTGGCGAATCTTTAATGACCGAATCCATTTCTTCTCGTTCAATGGGACTTAAATATTGCAGCGCTCCCGTACCACCTGTGAATACGCTATTAAACGCACGTGCAATTTCCATAAATTTTTTTGAGTCAATTTGACTACTTGCGAATAAAACGATAAATAGCGCAAGCAACAACGTTAATAAGTCGGCGTACGGAATTAGCCAGCTTTCATCGACATGTTCCTCATGATGATGTTTTTTATGCTTTTTCGCCATTATTTTGAGCTCCTTGTCCTAAAAGTTTTTGACGTTCGCTCATCGGTAAATAAGATGCTAATTTTTGTTCAATCGCCCGCGGTGCTTGTCCTTCAATGATTGAAAGCACGCCTTCAACCATCACTTGTCGCACTTTAATTTCTTCCTTCGATTTGCGTTTTAGCTTGTTCGCAAACGGATGCCAAAGAACGTATCCTGTAAAAATTCCCATGAGCGTCGCAACGAACGCCGCACTAATCGCATGACCAAGACGTTCAATATCGGACATATCTTGAAGGGCAGCGATCAATCCGACGACGGCACCAAGTACCCCAAGCGTCGGAGCATACGTTCCTGCCTGCGTAAAAATCGTTGCATTCGCTAAATGGCGTTCTTCCATCGCTTCAATTTCTTCAGTCATGACATCGCGAATAAATTCTTGTGATTGTCCGTCAATCGCTAAACTTAATCCGTTGCGCAAAAACGGGTCATCGATTTCGGCTACTTTTGCTTCTAACGCTAACAACCCCTCGCGGCGAGCGATGTTTGCCCACTCAACGAACAGCGGAATGAGTTCTTCAATTTTTGGCGTATTTGATTCTTTAAAAATGACTCCGAATAACTTTGGCACTTTCGAAATTTCTTTCGTTGGAAAGGCGATCGTGACGGCGGCCGCTGTCCCTAATAAAATGATTAAAATCGCAGCAGGGTTAATGAGTACAGCCGGGCTTACCCCTTTAAACACCATTCCGACACCGACAGCGATAATGCCAAGAATGAGCCCGATTAAGGACGTACGGTCCATGATATCACCTCTAGTCGTAGAATGAAAAATAAATCCAAGTTTATCATATAACTTATCCGAATGTTTGAAAAGGGAAATTTGTACGAAAAAAACCCTTGAAGTGGGAAACTTCAAGGGTTACATTTTCTTTAATCGGAATGAACCGACCATTAAAAGTGAAAGCGTAAAAATAATAAAAATAAAGACGTAAGGCGGGAAGTAATGAATCGTTAAGTAGCTGAGCGTCAATAAACAACCTGCCGCTGTGATCGGCAAACCGGTAAAATATCCGTTGTTTTCCGTAATGTTAAATCGTGCTAAGCGAAAAGCGCCGCAACCGATATAAAAAATCGTAAAAAATGAGCCGGGTGCGCCAAATTCATGCAATAATCCTTGATAAAGTAATAGTGCAGGTGCTACTCCAAATGATATAATATCACTCATTGAGTCCAATTGTTTCCCTAAGTCAGATTCAATATTCATTTTCCGAGCGACCGTTCCGTCAAAACGATCGGCAAGTGCTGCCAAAAAAATAAACAATACAGATACGTTTAGCTGGCCTTTTACCGCAAATAAAATCGCAAAGCCTCCTAGGCTTAAATTTGTCAACGTCAATACGTTTGCCGTATGCGCTTTAAGTTTTTTGATGGTATGATCAATATAATCAGATAAAAACATACACGTTCACTCCTTTATTAAAATCGTGCCGACCCACTTGCCAAAAATATCACTCGGTTACTAATATTTTATTGATAATAAGCAAACTAGTAAAGGATATTCTTTACTTTAGGAGGGAAAATCGTTGGTTAAATGGCTATATCGCCTATTCATTGAATTGACAAATCATCCTTTCACATCTAAGTGGCTCGCTTCGTTTACGCGCTCAAAATGGAGCCGGTGGGTTATTCCATCTTATGCGAAAGTATATAAAGTCAATGAAGAAGAAATGGAAAAAAAGTTGCACGAATATGAAACGCTTCAACAATTGTTTATCCGTTCGCTAAAAAAAGGACTTCGTCCGATCGATGAACATCCAGATAGTGTCGTAAGTCCTGTCGATGCCGTTATTGAAGATGTCGGCATCATTACAGATAAAAAAGAAATCATCGTCAAAGGAAAAATGTACTCCATTCGTGAGATGCTTGGCGATGATCGGATCGCTGAAAAGTATTTGCATGGAACGTTTATTATTTTGTATTTAAGTCCGAGCCATTATCATCGTATTCATAGCCCAATATGTGGGGAAGTTGTGAAGCAGTGGGAGCTCGGTGGCAAGTCATACCCTGTTAACCGTCTCGGATTGAAATATGGTAAAGATCCGCTTTCTAAAAATTACAGAAGAATTACTGAACTGTGTACAAATGGTATGCATACAGCCATTGTGAAAGTCGGAGCGATGTTTGTCAACAGCATTGAATTAACACATGAACATGACTATGTGAACAAAGGGGAAGAAATCGGATATTTTTCGTTCGGTTCAACCGTTGTGTTATTGTTTGAAAAAGGCGCTTTTACGCTAGATGAACAAATTATTCCGCCACTTGAAGTAAAAATGGGGCAACGTCTCGGCTTTTTTGCGCAAAAGAAAAAGAGCCAGTAACTAAGGGCTCATCACGAAGATTGTTTAATTTTATGGTCCAAATGGCGACGGAAAATTTCACGTTCAATAAGTTGAATAAATTCTTTACTTAATTGTAATTCTTTCGCTTTGTAGTATGACTCAATTAACAAGTCGTCAGGCAAACATTTCATTTTTTTCGCCTCCTCGGTATACATGGAAAGATGTATACATATAATGGTAGGTTTATCTTCACTTTACCATAAATCAAACATAAGAACAATTGTTCTAATTATCCACATTTGTTGGTGGATAAGTTGTGGATTTGTTGTTTATAACGATGAAGAAATGTTGAAAAATGAATGTGGATCATGTGTATAAAGTTATCCACATGATGTGAAAAACGTCGGATTTTGTCGAAAAATTTTACAATTTGTTTATTTATGTAAAAAAGAGAGAAGGAATGAGGACGTATGTTAAAATATTTTTTGCCGAACGAACATGCGAAAAGTATTTTTGAAATTACCCCAGAACATTTAAAACAAAAAGGGATAAAAGGAATTATTACAGATTTAGATAACACGTTAATTGAATGGGATCGTCCGCTTGCGACGCCTGACGTTGTTCGGTGGTTTGAACAAATGAAACAAAGCGGCATTCAAGTTACCGTCGTATCCAATAACAACAAAAAGCGAGTGGAAGCGTTCGCTAAGCCGCTTGGCATTCCGTTCATTTTCGAGGCGCGCAAGCCGTTGACGCGAGCGTTTCAACAAGCGTTGCGCGACATGAAATTGAAAAAAGAAGAAGTTGTCGTCATTGGCGATCAACTTCTTACCGATGTATTCGGTGGCAACCGGCTCGGATTACATACGATTTTAGTCGTTCCTGTTGCGCAAACGGACGGTTTTTTTACTCGGATGAACCGAAACATTGAACGAAAAATTTTAAATATAATGCGAAAAAAAGGTATGATTCATTGGGAGTGATAAAGATGAGTGAACAAATGATTTGCATTGGATGTGGAGTAACGATTCAAACGGAAGATGAAAAGAAAATCGGATATGCGCCCCCTTCAGCGCTAGAGAAAGATCCAATCATTTGCCAACGCTGTTTTCGATTAAAACATTACAACGAAGTGCAAGACGTGTCGTTAACGGATGACGACTTTTTAAACATTTTGCACGGCATCGGACAAGCAGACGGATTAGTCGTGAAAATTGTTGATATTTTTGATTTTAACGGTAGCTGGCTGCCAGGACTACATCGATTTGTCGGGAAAAAAGATGTGCTGCTTGTCGGCAACAAAGTCGATTTATTGCCAAAATCCGTAAAACATGAAAAAGTGACGCAGTGGATGAAACAATCCGCTCGCGAACTCGGTTTGCAGCCGCGCGACGTCTTTTTAGTGAGCGCCAATAAAGGATATGGAATGAAAGAAGCGATGGCAGCGATTGATGAATACCGCAACGGAAAAGACGTGTATGTCGTCGGTTGTACGAACGTTGGGAAATCAACGTTTATTAATCGCATCATTAAAGAAGCAACAGGAAAAGGCAATGTCATTACGACATCGTATTTCCCGGGAACGACGCTTGATATGATTGAAATACCGCTCGATGACGGCTCGGCTCTTTATGATACGCCAGGAATTATTAACCATCATCAAATGGCGCATTTCGTCGATAAAAAAGATTTAAAAGTCATTACGCCAAAGAAAGAAATTAAACCGAAAGTGTATCAATTAAATGAACAACAAACGTTATTTTTCGGAGGGCTGGCTCGGTTAGATTATGTAAGCGGTGGAAGACGTCCATTTGTATGTTATATGTCAAATGAATTGTTTATTCATCGAACGAAGCGTGACCATGCGGATGAGTTGTATGAGAAACATCTTGGGGAATTGTTGCAGCCACCGCGCAAAAGCTATTGCGAGCAATTGCCGCCGCTTGTTGCCCATCATTTCACATTAAAAGAACCGAAAACAGATATTGTTTTTTCGGGGCTCGGTTGGGTGACATGTCATGAACCTGGCGCTCATGTCGTTGCGTATGCGCCAAAAGGTGTCGGTGTCATGTTGCGCAGATCGCTCATTTAACAGAAGAGGGGGAGAGGAACGTGAAGTTATTCGGTCTAATTGGTTGTCCTGTTCATCATTCATTATCACCGCTTATGCATAACGATGCGTTTCAATCGTTACGTATCGATGCGCATTATCATGCGTTTCATGTTGAACCTCACCTGTTAAAAGAGGCGGTGCAAGGGTTAAAAGCGTTACAATGTGCAGGGTTTAATGTGACGATTCCACATAAAACAGCGGTGATGGCGTATATGGATGAACTTGATGAAACGGCAAAACAAATGGGGGCAGTCAATACAGTCGTCAATGAAAATGGGAAATGGATTGGTTATAATACAGATGGTGAAGGGTTTGTCCGAGCGTTATGTGAGCAAATGAACATCGACTTATCGGGTGCGCGCATTTTGCTTGTTGGTGCAGGGGGAGCGGCGCGCGGCATTTATTTTACTCTTTTGAAACATCGTGTCTCTGCCGTTGATGTATGTAATCGTACCGCAGGAAAGGCGGAGACGTTTATTGCAAAACAAACATCTTCTGTTTACTCGCTTGAGGAAGCAGAGGAACGTTTAGGGGAGTATGATATTATTATTAATACAACATCTGTCGGTATGTATCCGAACGTCGATGCGATGCCTATTTCTCTTCAAACGTTAAAAAAAGGAACGATCGTCAGCGATATTATTTACAATCCGCTGATGACAAAATGGCTGCAAGAAGCAAAAGAGAGGGGAGCGCGCGTGCAAAACGGCGTCGGCATGTTCGTCTACCAAGGTGCACTAGCGTTTGAAAAATGGACAGGGATCTTTCCGGATACAAAACGGATGGAAAAAGTTGTAATACAACAGCTAGGAGGAAAAACATGTTAACAGGAAAACAAAAGCGATTTTTACGTTCTTTAGCCCATCATTTAACGCCAATTTTTCAAGTCGGAAAGGGCGGCGTGAACGACAATATGATTAAACAAATTGTTGATGCCCTCGAAGCGAGAGAGCTCATTAAAGTAAGCGTGTTAAAAAACTGCGAAGAGGAAAAAGAAGTGATTGCCGAGCAGCTAGCGAGCGGAGCAGGGGCGGAAGTCGTCCAACTGATCGGTCATACGATTGTGTTATACAAAGAGTCTCGTGAACGAAAGCAAATTGTGTTACCAAAATAGGAGCGATGCAGTGAAAAAAGTAGGCATTTTAGGTGGGACGTTTGATCCGCCTCATTATGGGCATTTATTAATTGCAGATGATGTACGAACGGAATTAAAGCTCGATGAAATATGGTTTATGCCAAACTACATTCCGCCGCATAAAGATAAACAGGTGACCGATCATGTGCATCGCGTCAATATGTTGCGTATGGCGATCGCCAACCAGCCACACTTTCGCGTTGAAACGATTGAATTAGAACGGAAAGAGCGATCGTATACGTACGACACGATCGTTTTGTTGAAAAAAAGACACCCGCATACGGCATTTTACTTCATTATTGGCGGAGATATGGTCGAATATTTGTCGCATTGGTATCGCATTGACGAACTCGTTCAGCTCGTTCAATTTGTCGGTGTAAAACGTCCAGGCTATTCGCTTTTTACGCCGTATCCGATCATCGAAGTGGACGTCCCGACGTTTGCGGTTTCTTCTTCGCTCATTCGCGAACGTATCCAAAACGGAAAAAGCGTGACATATTTGTTGCCAGAAGCGGTTCAATTATATATAAAGGAGAATCGGTTGTATGAAACGTGAAGAAGCGTTAGCTATCGTGCGCAAACAATTAAAAGAACAGCGGTACGTTCATACGGTAGGTGTGATGGAAACAGCTATTGAGCTAGCAAAATTGTACGGAGCTGATGTGCAAAAGGCGGAATTAGCTGCCATTTTTCACGATTACGCAAAATTTCGCACGAAAGAAGAAATGAAGCGCATTATTGTAGAACAACAAATGCCACAAGACTTGTTAGCATATAGTCCGGAATTATGGCATGCGCCTGTTGGGGCATATTTAGTACAAACGGAAGTCGGTATTCAAGATGAAGAAATTTTGCAGGCAATTCGTTATCATACATCTGGGCGACCGAATATGACGTTGCTTGAAAAAATTGTGTATATCGCCGATTATATTGAGCCGAATCGTTCGTTTCCAGGTGTTGATGAAGTGCGAGCGCTAGCGCGAGAACATTTAGATCATGCGCTTTTTCGTGCGCTTCAAAATACGATTCAATTTTTAATGGACAAACGCGAGCCCATTTACCCGGATACGTTTCATACGTATAATGATATAGCAAAAAAATTAAAGGGGGTTTCATCGTGACAGAACGAGATGTTTTACGCATTGCAGTCAAAGCAGCAGATGAAAAAAAGGCAGAAAATATTGTAGCATTAAATATGAAAGGTATTTCGCTCGTTGCCGATTATTTTATGATTTGCCACGGCAATTCAGATAAACAAGTGCAGGCGATTGCGCGTGAAATTAAAGAAAAAGCGGAAGAACATGATGTTGTAGTCAAACGTGTGGAAGGATTTGACGAAGCGCGTTGGATTTTAGTTGATTTAGGAGATGTCGTCGTCCACGTGTTTCATAAAGAAGACCGGGAATATTACAATCTCGAACGGTTATGGGGCGATGCGCCGCTTGAACAAATTGAGAGTGATCTTCGGGCATGACGTACGAACGGTTTGCGAGTTGGTATGATCAATTAATGAGCGATGCCCCATATAATCAATGGTGTGCGCTCGTCGAACGAGCGGTGTCATCTTACCAGACAGGAAAGCGAATGCTTGATCTCGGATGCGGCACAGGAGAGCTTGCCCTTCGTTTAGCTGAAAAAGGATTTGACGTGACAGGTGTTGATGTATCGGAACAAATGTTGGCGATTGCGCAAATGAAAGCACAAGAACGCGGAGTCGATCTTTCGTTTTTTCAGCAAGATATGCGCGATTTTGGTCCGTTTGAGCCGTTTGATACGATCGTCATTTTTTGCGATTCACTCAATTATTTATTGCAGGAAGAAGATGTGGTCGCTACGTTTTCGCGCGTATATGATCAATTGAAGTCAGGTGGATTGTTTTTATTTGACGTTCATTCTTTATTTAAAATAGAGAACGTCTTTTTACAACATGGGACATTTGCGAGCAATGATGATCAAGTGAGCTATATATGGAACTGTTATCCAGGCTCCTGGCCGCATAGCGTCGAACATGAATTGACGTTTTTTGTCCGATTAGACGAAGGGGTATATGAGCGAGTTGATGAAATGCATGTGCAGCGCACGTACGATGTAGATCGATATATCACATGGCTAAAACAAGCAGGATTTCGCTTGTTGCACGTATGGGCAGATTTTACAGAACAACAGCCGACAAATGAAAGCGAGCGCATTTTTTTCATTGCGCAAAAATAACGTCCCAAAAGTGTTTGCTTTTGGGACGTTTTAATTAGCAGGATTTTTTTTATTAATCGCGAATATAATCGATTTGTTGGCGCACCTTTTCTTTTTCTTCGTCAAATTTTTCATGCGTTTTTTGAAAAATATGAACGAACAAGTCCCCGACTTCTTTTTCTAACACGTCAATGCCAGCTCCTGTAATGCCACCTTTGACACATACTTTCTCCTGTAATGTCGGTAGTGTATACAATTGTTTCTCAAGCAAGGCACCTAGTCCGATCATCATTTCTGTCGCTAACATCGTTGCTTGTTCGTTTGTAATGGCCGTTTGCTGTACAGCTGCATCAATAAATTTTTGAATTAAGTAGCTGAAAAAGGCCGGTCCGCAGCTCGTTAAATCAGAAGCGATGCGCGTAATGGGCTCGTCTATGTATATTGGACGAGAAATGCAACGGAATAGCCGTTCAATTGTCGCTCTCTCTTCTTTTGTGCAACGCTCGCTTACGGTAATGAGAGAGCTTCCCGCAAGTGCCCGATTCGTAATACTTGGAATGACGCGAGCAACGCTACACGGCACGAGCGATTCGAGCTGTTGAACGGAAATCGGGCTCGTAATCGACACGATGCAATGATGGTCGGTCAAATGTGGCCGTAATTGTTTTAAAACGGCTGGCATATGTAGCGGCTTTGTGCAAATGAAAATAATCGTTGCATATTTTGCCACTTCTTCGTTCGTTTGTATGACATGGACGTTTGGAAAACGTTGTTGTATGCTGTACGCTTTTTCAAGCGTTCGATTCGTAATAAATAGTTGTTCTTGCTTCACAGCATTGCCGTTAATAAACGATTCAATTAAAATTGTTCCCATGTTTCCTGTTCCGATAAACCCTATATTCAACGGTACTCCCCCCTATCCGTCACCACTATATGTCATATGTATGCGACGATGACACGTTTTATGAAAGGGTGGACGTATGAAGTGGATAAAAACGTATGAGCGTTGGATATATATTGGGGCACTTGTCATTGGAGCGATCATTTGGATGACGCAAAGAGAAGAAACGACGATACAACCGTTGCCTTTTGAACAAAATGAACAACAAGCAGAAAAACAAGAAGAGCAAACGTCTGTTTTTGTCGATGTGAAAGGAGCGGTTAAACGAGCCGGAGTATATGAAGTCGCAGCGACAAGCCGCATTCGGGATGTGATTGAAATGGCAGGGGGATTAACAGAAGAAGCGGATGAAACGAAAATGAATTTGGCGATGAAAGTGCATGATGAAATGGTCATTTACGTGCCGAAAAAAGGCGAAGAAATAAGCGAACTAGCGGACATGCATACGACAGATCAATCAAACGGGAAAGTAAACATTAATACAGCGACGGCAGAGCAATTGCAAACGCTACAAGGCATCGGTCCAGCAAAAGCATCTGCCATTATTGCATATCGCGAAGAGCACGGACCGTTTCAAAAAGTGGAAGATTTGTTGAATGTGAGTGGAATCGGGGGAAAATCGTTTGAGAAAATAAAAGAACAAATTGTCGTGCGTTAAAATTGGCGATAAACTAAAGGCATAATGGACAAGGGGGAGAAACAACATGAAACGAATTACATGGGATCAATATTTTATGGCACAAAGCCATTTATTAGCGTTGCGGAGCACATGCACAAGGCTAGCGGTCGGGGCAACGATCGTGCGCGATAAACGTATCATTGCAGGGGGATACAACGGCTCGATCGCAGGTGGAGCCCATTGTATAGACGAAGGATGTTATGTCATTGACAACCATTGTGTGCGCACCATTCATGCGGAAATGAACGCCATTTTACAATGTGCGAAGTTTGGTGTGCCAACAGAAGGGGCGGAAATATACGTCACTCATTTTCCATGTTTACAATGTTGTAAAGCGATTATTCAAAGCGGGATGAAAGCTGTTTATTATGCGAGCGACTATAAAAATCATCCGTTTGCTTTGCAATTGTTTGAACAAGCAGGGGTAACGGTCAGGCACGTCCCGTTTGATGTGGAGTCCATTCCGACATTTTTGCAGGCAAAGGGGAGATGATGTATCGTTTACGTAGCAATGGCGGCCGTTTTGGCCGTCCTGTCTATATTGACAAAATCAGTTGTTTGCTTTGTGCTTTCGGTCGTGTATCATTTGTTTTTACTTTGGCGGAAGCGGGCGTTGTTGATCGTTTGTGCTAGCGCATATTTGTTTTTTCTGTTATGGGGCAATTGGATCGATCGTCATAACGTGACGGCACTTTCAGGACATGAAACGGCGCTGTTTGTGCGGTTTGTTGCTCCGATTCATATAGATGGGGATCAAATAAAAACGGTTGTACAATGGAAGCATGAACGTCTTCAGCTTATTTATCGCCTTCGTACGGAAGAAGAAAAATATGAATGGGATGCCCTTCAAATCGGTACAGCCTGTTTGGTAAAAGGAGCGCTTGAACGACCATCTTTACCGACGAATCCTTATGCTTTCAATTATCGCCGGTATTTGTTTTATGATCGTATCCATTGGATCGTTCGTCCAGCTTCACTTCAACGGTGCATTCGCACGCATGTGACATGGGTGGAACGATTGCAAATCGTTCGTCAACAAGGCATTCGCTACATTCAAGATCATTTTCCTCGCGGCGTTAGCGCGTTTATGCAGGCGCTGATTTATGGTGAACGAAGCGATATAGAGCCAACCGTTCTTTCGAGCTATCAAAAGTTAGGGCTTATCCATTTGCTAGCGATTTCAGGTTTGCATATGACATTGCTTGCTGGTGGTTGTTTTTATTTATTCATTCGTTTCGGGATCACACGGGAACGAGCAACTGTGATTTTATTATGTTGTATTCCTTTATATGTCATTTTATCAGGGGCCGCTCCGTCAGTGATGCGTGCGGCAATGATGACAAGTTGTTTTCTTCTCTTTTCCTCTCGTCTTCGTACGCTTGATGCATTAAGCGCCGCTTGTCTTCTTTTACTACTAAAAGACCCATATATGATATTTCATCTCGGTTTTCAATTATCTTTTCTCGTTTGTTTCGCGTTAATCATTTGTTCTTCGTTTATTCAAAACGAACGTTCAATGATTCGTCAGTTGTTTATGACGTCGTTTATTGCACAAATAGGGGCTTTACCGATTTTGCTTTACCATTTTTACGAAGTTTCCATTTTATCGATTCCATTAAACATCATGTTTGTTCCGCTTTATTCTTTTGTCATTTTGCCGCTCTTGTTTTTAGCGTTTTTTATCCACATCTTTGCGCCACCTGTTAGCTCAATCATCACATATATATTGACGCTTGTTATTGAACATACGAACAGGCTTGTGATGTCATTAGCGAATGCATTTTTGCTCACCCTCGGTCGTCCGCCAATGTGGTTGCTGATTGCTTATATCATTTCAATTGTTCTCTTTTTCCTTTCGTTTGAGTATAAACAAATCGTCTTTCGATTTTCACTTATTTTTGTCATCATTGTTCATTTCATTTGGCCGTTTTTTCGTCCAAGCGGCGAAGTCGTCATGTTAGATGTTGGACAAGGAGATAGTATATATATCGAATTGCCGTATCGAAAAGCCATTTATATGATTGATACGGGCGGAACAATGTCATTTGGCGATGAGCCGTGGAGAAGAAGGAAGCAATCGTTTCGTGTCGGAGAAGATGTCATCGTTCCATTTTTGAAAGCCAAAGGGGTTCGCGCACTTGATGCGCTCATTGTGACACACGGTGATTTCGATCATATCGGGGATGCAAGCGATGTATTGAATGCTGTCCGTGTGCGAAAATTGTTTGTCGGTATGCACAAAAATGATTTGCTGCAAACGGTCATTGCACATGCGATCAGTAAAGGGACGCATGTACAAATGGTGAAAAGCGGCGATCGTTGGACGGTTGGGAAAGCGCAATTTTACATTCTTTCTCCGTTTGGAAATGAAGAGACGACAAATGACGGTTCGATTGTGCTGTATGCGTTTATGGGAGGAGCATACTGGCTATTTACAGGTGATTTAGAAGAAAAAGGGGAACAACAACTCATCACGATGTATCGCTCATTGCCTGTTGACATATTAAAAGTCGGGCATCACGGAAGTAAAACATCGACATCTGAGCCGTTTTTAAGACATATTCGTCCGAAAGTAGCGCTCATTTCAGTCGGACGTCGCAATCGATACGGTCATCCGCATCGTGAAGTGCTCAAGCGTTTGCGCGACTATCACGTTCGTACGTTTCGTACCGATGAACATGGTGCTATCGTCATTCGTTTTTCGAAACGGATAAGCACCATTCAAACCTTTTCGCCATAAAATGCAAGAAAAAAGAGACTGCAACATGCAATCTCTTTCGGCTGTTCATTATGCACCAAAAAATTTTACAAGTGTAGCAATAATGAACATAGTGGCGAAAAAGCCGAATGATACGATGAAGCCAACAGCCGAGTCAACGGCATCGTTGCGCGTACATTGAACGTTTTTTTCAAATTCGTTCATGACCATCCCTCCTATTTTCTCACCATTAGTATAAGGGAAAAAAGAGAGAAAATCTACATTGTTGACAACAGTTGTCACAAATAGTTCGTGCGAGATCGGAAAAGATAAAGATACCCGTTGGATAAATAAGTTCCTAGGGCTTATTTTCCAACGTTTAAATAAATGGGAGTTGGCGATTTTCATCTGCTAACTCCCTTGTAAAATGCTCCGAAACGTTGTATGTTCTTTAAAGAAAATGGATGAAGAATGGGGAAGAGAACATGGAACAACTATATGTCATATATGGCACGGAGCATTTTTTAATGAAACAAGCATATGAACAAATTGTTCGCCGAGCGTTGCCAGATGAAGAACGTGAATGGAATGTCAGTACATACGATTGTGAAGAAACACCAATTGAAGTGGCGCTTGAAGATGCAGAGACGCTTCCGTTTTTCGGTGAGCGAAAAATCGTCATTGTGAAGCAACCGTATTTTTTAACAGCAGAAAAAGGAAAAGAAAAAGTGGAACACGATATGAAACGATTGGAAGCTTATATTGAAAAGCCTGCGCCGTTTTCTAGCGTCATCTTCGTTGGAACGTATGAAAAGTTAGATGAACGGAAAAAAGTGACGAAAGCGTTATTAAAAAAAGCGCATGTGATCGTCGCTAAACCGCTCAACGAAAAAGAATTAAAGCAATGGGTGAAAGGGCAATGCCAAATCGACGATGATGCGATCGATGTGTTACTTACATTAGCGGGCACAGATTTAGCGACATTAGCAAATGAAATTGAAAAACTTATGCTTTTCGCTGAGCATCGTTCCATTACAGCAAGCGATGTTCGATTACTTGTGTCGCGCACGCTGGAACAAAACGTATTTACCCTCGTTGAACAAATGGCAAAGCGAAACGTCCCAGCTGCGTTGCAAACGCTTCAAGATTTGTTGCGCCAAAATGAAGAACCAATTAAGCTTGTTGCGCTGTTAGCGAGCCAATTTCGGCTTATTTATGAAGTGAAGGAACTGATGAAAACAGGGTACGGTCAACAACAAATCGCCTCGATGTTAGGTGTTCATCCGTTTCGTGTGAAAGTAGCGGCAAGTTATGCGAGCGGGTTTTCAGAGCAACAGCTCATGAGCATTTTATACGATTTAGCAGAAACCGACTATGCGCTAAAAAGTAGCGCAATGGATAAACAGTTGTTATTGCAGTTGTTTTTCTTAAAGTTGCAGCGGTAGAGATTTTATCTACCGCTTTTGTTGTAACGCATCGACATCGATCATATAGTAGCCATCATTATCTGTCGTAATGATCCCTTGCTGTTTGAGTTGGCTTAGTACACGGCTTACCGTTTCGCGCGCGGCGCCAATCATATTGGCTAATTCTCGCGTTGTGAGCGATGTTTTCAGACGATAACGACCGTTCATATATACGCCGTTTGTTGTTGCTAATCGAATGAAAAGTCGCGCCAATTGTTCAGTTGTATTGTGAAAGGCTAGTTCTTCTAATCGTGTTTGCAATTCGATAATTTTTTCGCCCATGATGCGAAAAAGCTTGATACATAGCTGTGGATAACAAATGAGTGTTTGTTCAAATTGCTCAATTGGAATGACAATCAGTGTTGTTTCGTCCATCATTTCCGCATGTGCAGGATACGTGCCGCGCCGAAAAAAGCCGGTGTGTGGAAACATATCTCCCTCTTGTAAAATAGATACAATTTGTTCTTTTCCGCTTACATCTGTTTTGTAAATTTTTACTGTCCCACGAACGATAAAAAAGACGCGCTCAAGCGGGTCGCCTTGCAGAAACGCAAGCATTTTCGGCTTATACGTTCGAACGGTTGCGATATGTACGATCGCCTCTAGTTCTTCATCAGATAGTTGGGAAAATAGCGAAATCGTTTTTAACTGTTGTTTTACCCAATGAAACATATATATCCCCTCCCATAATGAAAAAACAGCTTGCCGCGTATGACAAGCTGTTTTTTCATTATGCTGTAATGCTGTTTAATTTTTTCGCTAAACGTGATTTATAGCGATTTGCAGCATTTTTGTGGATTAAGCCTTTGCTAGCTGCTTTGTCAATTTTTTTCGTTGCAAATGCGAAAGCTTCTTTTGCTTTTTCCACGTCTTTTAACTCAACAAGCGCTTCAAACTTTTTGATTGCTGTGCGCATTGCTGATTTCATAGCTGCGTTATGAGCGCGGCGCTTTTCGCTTGTTTTTGCACGCTTAATTGCAGATTTAATGTTTGCCATTTTTTTCACCTCCGTTAACCGATCGCAAATATATACGTTCAATACGCGACAGTTCCATGAACAATAAGAACAAGTGATATTCTACCAAACTGCTCTTAATTATGCAATAGGGCAAAGCCGGAAAAGTGCGATTGTATGAAAAAGGAGGAAAATGGATAAAACAAATGATAAAAAATACATGGAGGAGACCGTATGATTGATTTACGACCGTATAGCGTACGAACGGATTTGGCCATTGAAGCCCACGAAATAGCAATTGAAGAACGATTGCAAAACGAAAAGCAAACGTCGCTGGAAGGGGTATTCATTCGCGATTGGGAAGAAGATGGCATTCATTTTTCGTTTGTCGAAGTGACAGAGGAAGGTGCAAAAACGTTAGGGAAGAAAGCTGGAAAATATTTGACGATAGAGGCGCAAGGCATTCGAACACAAGATACCGATTTGCAGCAAAAAGTGGAAAAATTATTCGCGAAACATTTTCATGCCTTTTTACAGCAGCTTGGCATTTCGAAAGAAGCAAGTTGTCTTGTTGTCGGATTAGGGAATGCGGAAGTCACCCCTGATGCGCTCGGTCCGTTAGCTGTATCGAATTTAGTCGTGACGCGCCATTTATTTCAACTGCAACCAGAAAGCGTTCAAGACGGATTTCGGTCGGTAAGTGCGCTCGCTCCAGGGGTCATGGGGATGACGGGCATTGAGACGAGCGACGTCATTGCCGGCATTGTTGAAAAAATTCAACCGGATTTTATTATTGCCATTGATGCGTTAGCTGCGCGTTCGATTGAACGAGTAAATGCTACCATTCAAATTTCTGATACAGGCATTCACCCGGGATCAGGAGTGGGAAATAAACGAAAAGAACTTAGTAAACAAACGTTAGGTATTCCTGTCATTGCGATTGGTGTGCCGACGGTTGTTGATGCTGTGTCAATTGCGAGCGACACGATCGACTTGTTGTTAAAACATCTCGGTCGCGAGATGAAAGAAGGCAATCAACCTGCCCGTGCTCTTGCCCCGGCGAGTCTCGTATTCGGAAAGAAAAAAAAGTTGACGGAAGAAGATTTACCGAGTGAATCGGATCGTTCTACCTTTTTAGGGATGGTCGGCATGCTCGATGAAGAAGCAAAACGGAAGTTAATTTACGAAGTGCTCGCCCCGATCGGACATAATTTAATGGTTACGCCAAAAGAGGTCGATGTATTTATTGAGGACATGGCAAACATATTATCAGGCGGGTTGAACGCTGCCCTACATCATCGCATTGATCAAGAAAACGTTGGGGCATATACGCATTAGTTTTTCGTTCTATCTTTCAAAGCGTTGTCATATTGATAGAGTAGACAAGCTTTGAAAGGGTGAAGTGAAAAAATGATGGTGACCGTTCACGGAACAAGTATAAAAAAGTGGATTATATTCATTTTGTTTACATTTATCAGTACGATAACGGTTGTCGCGACAATGACAGCGACGTCAACATATCGCCTTTCCTCTTCTTCTGTTCATGAAATGACGAATCGTTTTTCGACGGAGTCGCTTGTATATGTACTTTCATTTGAAAATGTGTATTTTCGTGAAATGCTACCAAAAGAAAGACACCAAATACCGTATTCTACATATTTTTTTCAAATGACAACAAGCGTGAATTTTCATGATCCGCGCAGTTTGTTAGGACGGGAGTTGCCTGGTTTTTCACTATATGATAGCGAAATTATTTTAGCTGGTGAAGGAACGAACTTTACAAACATGCCGTATGAGTCGCCTCCTCCTTTAGAAGTGCTGCTTGCTGAGCGGGAAGCTGCACAAGAGCAGCTTCAAGAGGAAGAAGCGCCACCTGCTCCTGCCCCTTCACAAACGACGGGAGGAAAGAAAGTGGTTTATATTTATCATACACATACACAAGAATCGTATTTGCCAGCGTTAAAAGGGGTGACGAACCCAAACTTTGCGCATCATCCGACTGTGAATGTAACGAAAGTCGGAAAAAAATTAGGCGAAGAATTGGAAAAGCGCGGCATCGGTGCTGTCGTTGATACGACCGATTTCATCGGGAAGTTGTTAAAAAATAATATGGAATATTATCAAGCGTATGATATGTCGCGTAAAACGGTTGTCGAAGCGATGGCAAAAAATCGAGACGTTCAATATTTCATTGATATTCACCGTGATTCCCGACGTCGCAATGATACGACGGTGACGATTAACGGCGTTGACTATGCAAGAGTGTCGTTTATTATCGGTGGGGAGAACGCAAAGTATAAAAAAAACTTACAGCTTGTTACGAAATTGCATGAGCTGCTTGAAAAAAAATATCCCGGGTTAAGTCGTGGAACATTTGAGAAAAAAGGAGTCGGAACAAATGGAAAGTTTAACCAAGATTTGTCTGAAAACGCGATTTTAATCGAGTTTGGTGGTGTCGATAATACGTTTCAAGAATTGTATCGAACAGCATCCGCAGTAGCGGACGTATTTAGCGAATATTATTGGCAAGCAGAAAAAGTAAATGCGACACAACCGGCAGAAAAAAAGTAGGTGAGTAAGATGGTGAAATTCACGATTCAAAGTTTACTCATCGCCGTCATTTTTTTAGTAGGTGTACTGCTCGGTATGCAACAAGCGAATGAAGGGATGCGAAAAATGAAAGGGTATAACGATCCATCGCTTGAGCGAGTCGTACACGTATCAAAAGATGAAACGATCGTGCTCGGGCAATCGATTGAAGAAAAAAAAGAAAAACTGCAACAAATTGAAGCATTTAACATGTTTTCAAAAGCGGGACAAAAACTTGCGACGTTTGTTCACTCGCTCGTTGAACATATGCTTTCGTTTATGCAAAAGGCGGGATAACGATCCGCCTTTTCTTTATTTTGCGTTGAATATTGCAAACGTTGTTGCTATAATCAAAGCTAGCGTATTTCGGAAATTATAGGAGTGGAACATAGATGAATCGTGAAGAAAGATTAAAAAGAAGGGATCGCATTCGCAACTTTTCGATTATTGCACATATCGATCATGGCAAATCTACGCTTGCCGACCGCATTCTTGAAAAGACGGGTGCGCTATCTGAACGCGAAATGAAAGAACAAGCGCTCGATTCGATGGAGTTAGAGCGCGAACGCGGCATTACGATTAAATTAAATGCCGTTCAACTTCATTACAAAGCGAGAGATGGAGAAGATTACATTTTACATTTAATTGATACACCTGGTCACGTCGACTTTACGTACGAAGTGTCGCGTAGTTTAGCAGCGTGTGAAGGGGCGATTTTAGTCGTTGATGCAGCGCAAGGCATTGAAGCACAAACGCTTGCTAACGTATATTTAGCGATTGATAACAATTTAGAAATTTTGCCGGTCATTAATAAAATTGACTTACCGAGTGCGGACCCTGAGCGTGTTCGCCAAGAAATTGAAGATGTGATCGGTCTTGACGCATCAGAAGCTGTATTAGCATCAGCGAAGGTTGGCATCGGAATTGATGAAATTTTAGAGCAAATCGTTCAAAAAATTCCTGCCCCATCTGGAGATCCAGATGCCCCGCTTAAAGCGCTTATTTTCGACTCGCTTTATGACCCGTATCGCGGCGTTGTCGCATACATCCGCGTTGTTGAAGGAACGGTGAAAGCGGGCCAAAAAATTAAAATGATGGCGACAGGAAAAGAATTTGAAGTCGTTGAAGTCGGGGTATTTACACCGAAGGCGAAAGTCGTTGATGAATTGACCGTTGGGGATGTCGGCTACTTAACCGCATCGATTAAAAACGTAAGCGATACACGTGTCGGGGACACGATTACGCATGCGGACAACCCAGCAAGCGAACCGCTTCCAGGATATCGTCGTTTAAATCCGATGGTGTTTTGCGGTTTGTATCCAATCGATACAGCGCGCTACAACGATTTGCGTGAGGCGTTAGAAAAGCTCCAGCTAAACGATGCGGCATTGCAGTTTGAACCTGAGACGTCCCAAGCGCTCGGTTTCGGTTTCCGATGCGGCTTTTTAGGGCTTTTGCATATGGAAATTATTCAAGAGCGATTAGAGCGCGAGTTTAACATTGATATTATTGCGACGGCGCCAAGCGTTATATATAAAGTATATTTAACGGACGGAACAGAGTTAGCGGTCGATAACCCGTCAAACATGCCAGATCCACAAAAAATTGATCGCGTCGAAGAGCCGTACGTGAGAGCAACGATTATGGTACCGAACGACTATGTCGGTCCTGTCATGGAACTATGCCAAAAGAAACGCGGCATTTTTGGCGATATGCAATATTTAGACGAGCGACGCGTGACGCTCACATATGAATTGCCGCTTGCTGAAATTGTGTACGATTTCTTTGACATTTTAAAATCGAGCACGAAAGGATACGCATCGTTTGACTACGAGTTGATTGGCTATAAGCCGTCTAAACTCGTAAAAATGGACATTTTATTAAACGGTGAAAAAGTCGACGCTTTATCGTTTATTGTTCATCGCGATTCAGCATACGATCGCGGAAAAGTCATCGTTGAAAAGTTAAAAGATTTAATTCCGCGTCAACAATTCGAAGTACCTGTGCAAGCTGCCATCGGCAATAAAATTATTGCGCGCTCAACAATTAAAGCGTTGCGCAAAAACGTATTAGCGAAATGTTACGGTGGGGACATTTCACGTAAGCGGAAGTTGCTTGAGAAGCAAAAAGAAGGGAAAAAGCGCATGAAACAAGTCGGTTCTGTTGAAGTGCCGCAAGAAGCGTTCATGGCTGTGTTAAAGATGGACGATCAAAAATAAACCGCAGAATGTTTCTGCGGTTTTTTGCATAGAAAAGGGTGAAGCAAATGATTCAAGCAGCATATATTCATATTCCGTTTTGTACGCACATTTGTCATTATTGTGATTTCAATAAAGTATTTTTACATCAGCAACCGGTTGACGCTTATATCGATGCGTTAATCATCGAAATGGAACGGACGTTTGAACGTGTTCCGACATCGCAATTGCAAACGGTATTTATCGGAGGAGGGACACCGACGTCGTTGACCGCCAAACAGCTTGACCGATTATTGCGTGCCATTCACCGCGTCGTTTCGCTCGCTTCTGATGTCGAGTTCACCGTTGAAGCGAATCCGGATGAAGTGAGCGATGAGCAGTTATACGTGCTCAAGGAATGGGGAGTGAACCGCCTCAGTTTTGGCGTACAAACGTTCGATCGTGAATTGCTCCAGCGCATCGGACGTACCCATACGAAAGAAACGGCAATCGAGACGATTGAGCGGGCACACAAGCTCGGCTTTCATAATATAAATGTCGATTTAATGTACGGATTGCCGACACAAACGATCGACCATCTAAAAGAAACGTTACGTATAACGTTTTCGCTCCCGATCCAACATGTGTCTGCCTACTCGCTCATTATTGAGCCTAAAACAGTATTTTACAACTTGATGAAAAAACAGACGTTGCCGTTGCCAAGTCAAGAAGAAGAAGCATATATGTATGAAATGATTATGGATCAAATGGAGCAACATGGATATAAACAATATGAATTAAGCAACTATGCTCAAAAAGGGTTTGACAGCCGCCATAATATGACGTATTGGGATAACGACGATTATTACGGATTTGGCGCGGGTGCTCATGGTTATATGAACGGCATAAGACATGTAAACGCAGGCCCAATAAAAAAATATATACAGCTCATTGAGCAAGGACAGTTGCCACATGTGGACACGCATGTTGTGTCAAAAGAAGAGCAAATGGAAGAGCATATGTTTCTTGGTTTACGAAAAATCGAAGGGGTTAATAAAAATGAATTTTTAATGCGATATGGAAAAACGGTGCATGACGTTTTCGGTGAAGCCATTGCCTTGCAAAAACGAAACGGATTGCTTGAAGAGACGGGAGAAACTATTGTTCTTACCCATCGCGGCAAATTGCTTGGAAATGAAGTATTTCAATCGTTTCTTGGCGTTTCATCTTGACACGACAAGTGCAATTTGATACCTTAATAGTAGATTTAGCACTCGCTTCATTAGAGTGCTAACAGAGGTGATGAGCGTTGCTAACAGATCGCCAATTGTTAATTTTAAAAATTATTGTCGATGATTTTATTCGTTTTGGGCAACCTGTTGGTTCACGAACGTTATCGAAAAAAGAGCAAATTACGTTTAGTTCAGCAACGATTCGTAACGAGATGGCGGACTTAGAGGAGCTAGGTTTTATTGAAAAGACGCATATTTCCTCTGGTCGCGTTCCTTCTCAAAAAGGATATCGTTATTACGTTGACCATTTATTGCCGCCTGTCCAGTTAACACAAAAAGATGTACAAGCGATCCAGTCGATTTTCCATGAACAAATATATGAATTAGAAAAACTCATTGAAAAATCGGCGCAAATTTTATCGGACTTGACGAACTATACAACCGTTGTTCTCGGTCCTTCGGTGAAAGAACATAAATTAAAAACGATTCAAATCGTTCCGCTGAATGCCGAAACAGCGGTTGCGATTATTGTGACCGATACAGGATATGTTGAAAAGCATGTTGTGACGTTGCCATCGTCCATTCCACCATCGGACGTTGAAAAAATGGTCAACATTTTAAACGAGCGGTTGACAGGTGTACCTTTAGAAGATTTAACAGATAAAATTCAAACGGAAGTTGCGCACGTGCTTCGCGAACACATCCAAAGCTACGATCACATGTTGCGAATGATTTCGTATTCTTTAGATTTAAACGCGCCTGCGCAAATGTTTTTAAGCGGAAAAATGAACATGCTTCGTCAACCGGAATTTAGCGACATCGATAAGCTTCGCGCATTGCTGAATGTCATTGAACAAGAAAAAGAGTTTTATCGTTTGTTAAGAAAGCATAAGCAACAAGGCATTCAAGTGAAAATCGGCACAGAAAACGATGTAGAAGGAATGGAAAACTGCAGTTTAATTACAGCGACATATTCTGTCGATGGAGAAAAGCTTGGTACGATTGCTGTTCTTGGACCGACTCGTATGGAATATTCGCGCGTCATTTCACTATTAAACCTTGTTGCAACGGATTTGTCGAAGGTGTTATCGGTGTGGTATCAAAAAGATTAGCGATGTCAATATTATGGATGGGGAATTTCCCCATCCGCTTTTCAAGTACTTGAGGGAGGTGAGAAGATGGAGAAAGAACAGCGTACATATGATGCAACGGTTGAACAATTTGAAGACGTACAAGACGAGCAAGCGCAAGAGGAGCAAGTGCAAAGTGGAGAAACACAACAAGAAGAGCAAGATGAGTTAGCGCTTGCATATGAAAAAATTGCTCAATTGGAAGCGAAGTTAGCAGAAACAGAAAATCGTTTACTTCGCCTGCATGCCGATTTTGACAACTATCGCCGCCGTGTGCGTTTAGATATGGAAGCTGCTGAAAAATACCGCGCGCAAAGTTTAGTTTCCGATTTGTTGCCGATTTTAGATAACTTTGAACGCGCGTTACAAGTGCAAGTAGAAGATGAAAAAGCAAAGTCGTTATTGCAAGGAATGGAAATGGTTTATCGCGCATTAGTTGAAGCGCTCAAAAAAGAAGGGGTCGAAGTCATTGAATCGGTTGGAAAACCGTTTGACCCGCATGTGCACCAAGCAGTGATGCAAGTGGATGATCAAAATTATGAGCCAAATACAGTTGTGGAAGAGTTCCAAAAAGGCTACAAATTAAAAGATCGGGTCATTCGTCCAGCAATGGTCAAAGTAAATCAATGAGGAGGGATTATGTATGAGCAAAATTATCGGCATTGACTTAGGTACAACAAACTCTTGCGTCGCTGTGCTAGAAGGCGGCGAGCCAAAAGTAATTCCAAACCCAGAAGGAGGTCGCACGACACCATCTGTCGTTGCGTTTAAAAACGGTGAGCGTTTAGTTGGCGAAGTCGCAAAACGTCAAGCGATTACGAATCCAAACACAATCATTTCGATTAAACGCCATATGGGTACAAACTATAAAGTACAAGTAGAAGGAAAAGAATACACACCACAACAAATTTCTGCAATGATTTTGCAATACTTAAAATCATATGCGGAAGCGTACTTAGGTGAACCTGTCACACGTGCCGTTATTACTGTTCCAGCTTACTTTAACGATGCGCAACGTCAAGCGACAAAAGATGCTGGTCGCATCGCTGGTTTAGAAGTCGAGCGCATCATTAACGAGCCAACAGCAGCTGCGTTAGCATACGGATTAGATAAAATGGATGAAGATCAAACGATTCTCGTATACGACCTTGGCGGAGGTACGTTTGACGTATCGATTCTTGAGTTAGGTGACGGCGTATTCGAAGTCAAAGCGACGGCTGGTGACAACCACCTCGGTGGTGACGACTTTGACCAAGTCATCATCGATTATTTAGTTGAAGAGTTCAAGAAAGAACATGGCATCGATTTATCAAAAGATAAAATGGCGTTGCAACGTTTAAAAGACGCGGCAGAAAAAGCGAAAAAAGAGCTTTCTGGCGTGATGCAAACGCAAATTTCATTGCCGTTTATTAGCGCAAACGAAAACGGTCCACTTCACTTAGAAATGACGTTAACGCGCGCAAAATTTGAAGAATTATCCGCACACTTAGTTGAACGTACGATGGGTCCTGTTCGTCAAGCGTTAAAAGATGCGGGATTAACGCCTGCGGACATCGATAAAGTTATTCTTGTCGGTGGTTCAACGCGCATTCCAGCCGTTCAAGAAGCAATTAAAAAAGAAATTGGAAAAGAACCGCATAAAGGCGTAAACCCAGATGAAGTTGTCGCAATTGGTGCAGCGATTCAAGGTGGGGTCATCGCTGGGGACGTCAAAGACGTTGTATTGTTAGACGTGACACCACTTTCACTCGGTATCGAAACGATGGGTGGCGTCTTTACAAAATTAATTGAACGTAACACGACAATTCCAACAAGCAAATCACAAATTTTCACGACGGCAGCAGACAACCAAACAGCGGTAGACATTCACGTTTTACAAGGTGAACGCCCAATGGCTGCCGACAACAAAACGCTCGGTCGCTTCCAATTGACAGACATTCCACCAGCTCCGCGCGGTGTGCCGCAAATTGAAGTAACGTTTGACATTGACGCAAACGGTATTGTGCACGTACGTGCGAAAGATTTAGGTACAAATAAAGAGCAATCGATTACAATTAAATCTTCTTCTGGTTTGTCTGAAGAAGAAATTCAACGCATGATTAAAGAAGCAGAAGAAAATGCAGAAGCAGACCGGAAGCGAAAAGAAGAAGTGGAACTTCGCAACGAAGCAGACCATCTCATTTTCACAACAGAAAAAACGTTAAAAGAATTAGAAGGAAAAGTAGACGAAGCGGATGTGAAAAAAGCGCAAGAAGCAAAAGATGCGTTAAAAGCAGCGCTTGAAGGAAAAGATATTGAAGACATTCGCACGAAGAAAAATGCGCTACAAGAAGTTGTGCAACAACTTTCGATCAAGTTATACGAACAAGCTGCACAACAAGCGCAAGCACAACAAAGCGAAGGCAAAAAAGACGACAATGTCGTCGATGCGGAATTTGAAGAAGTGAAAGAAGATAAGTAAACAAACAAAAAGTCAAAGTCAGGCCTGCCTTGGCTTTGACTTTTTTGCTATGGAAACATCAAATGTATTGCGCAACAAGTTGAGACAATGATAAAATTACGTTCATGTGAACGAGTCGGGAGTGGGTGATCATGAGTAAACGAGACTATTATGAAGTGCTCGGTGTGAGTAAAAACGCGACAAAAGAAGAAATTAAAAAGGCGTATCGAAAATTATCAAAGCAGTATCATCCAGATATTAATAAAGCGCCCGATGCAGCTGAAAAGTTTAAAGAAATTAAAGAAGCATACGAAGTGTTAAGCGATGACCAAAAGCGCGCGCACTACGATCAGTTCGGTCATACCGATCCGAATCAACAGTTTGGTGGATTTGGCGGCGCTGATTTTGATTTTGGTGGATTCGGTGGATTCGAAGATATTTTTAGTAGTTTTTTTGGCGGTGGGCGTCGACGTGATCCGAACGCACCGCGTGCAGGGGCAGATTTGCAATATACGATGCGTTTAACATTTGAAGAAGCGGTTTTTGGAAAGGAAACAAATATTGAAATTCCACGTGAAGAAACGTGCGATACGTGTCACGGTTCTGGGGCGAAACCAGGAACGAAAAAAGAAACGTGCGCGCATTGTCACGGTACAGGGCAATTAACGATTGAACAAGCGACGCCGTTTGGCCGCATCGTAAATCGTCGCCCTTGTCATCATTGCGGCGGCACAGGACACTTTATTAAAGAGAAATGTTCGACATGTCATGGAACAGGTCGCGTGAAAAAACGAAAAAAAATTCACGTCAAAATTCCTGCTGGTGTCGATGACGGTCAACAATTGCGCTTAGCAGGTCAAGGTGAGCCAGGAATAAACGGTGGACCATCAGGAGACTTGTACATCGTTTTCCACGTTGAACCACATGAATTTTTCGAACGGGATGGCGATGACATTTATTGTGAAATGCCAATTACATTTACGCAAGCCGCGCTCGGTGCAGAGATTGAAGTGCCGACGCTGTATGGAAAAGTGAAGTTGAAAATTCCAGCTGGTACGCAAACAGGTACAAAATTCCGTTTGAAAGGAAAAGGAGTACCGAATGTGCATGGGTACGGAAAAGGAGATCAACATATTCGCGTTCGTGTTGTCACACCAACGAAATTAACGGAACGTCAAAAACAATTGTTGCGTGAATTTGAACAACTCAGTCAAGGGAATGGACAAGAAGACAGCTTTTTTGCAAAAGTGAAGCGAGCATTTAAAGGGGAGTAACGTGAAGGAGGAGTTGGTAGATCATGAAATGGTCTGAAATAAGCATTCATACAACACACGAAGCGGTCGAGGCGATTTCAAATATTTTACACGAAGCAGGTGCGGGTGGCGTCGTCATTGAAGATCCGTTTGAATTAACGAAAGAACGAGAAACGACTTACGGGGAAATCTACCAACTCAATCCTGACGATTACCCCGAAGAAGGAGTTATTATTAAAGCGTATTTGCCGGTAAATAGCTTTTTAGGTGAAACGGTCGAGGAAATTAAACAGGCGATTAACAATTTAATGTTATATAACATCGATATTGGACGAAACAAAATTACGATTAGCGAAGTGAACGAAGAGGAATGGGCGACAGCGTGGAAAAAGTATTACAATCCAGTCAAAATTTCTGAGCGATTTACGATCGTTCCGACGTGGGAAACGTATGAACGTGTTTCAAGCGACGAATTAATTATTGAATTAGATCCAGGTATGGCGTTCGGCACAGGGACGCACCCGACGACAGTAATGTGTATTCAAGCGCTTGAAAAGATGGTCAGAGAAGGCGATACGGTCGTCGATGTCGGTACGGGTTCAGGCATTTTAAGTATTGCTGCTGCGATGTTAGGAGCGAAACGCGTTCATGCGCTCGATTTAGATCCTGTCGCAGTAGAAAGTGCAAAATTGAACGTGAAGTTAAATAAAGTACACGATGTCGTCACCGTTTCGCAAAACAATTTACTTGATCGAGTCGATGAGCAAGCAGATGTCATCGTTGCGAACATCTTAGCTGAAATTATTCTTCGTTTTGTCGATGATGCGTATCGTTTGTTGCGTTCGGGAGGCGTATTTATTACATCGGGCATTATTCAAACGAAAAAACAAGAAGTGAAAGAAGGTCTTCTTCGCGCTGGTTTCACGATTGAAGAAACGTTAACGATGGAAGATTGGATCGCATTTATTGCGAAAAAACAATAAAAAGGGTGTTCGCGTTGCAACGATATTTCGTACGTAACGAGCAAATCGTTGGCGATCAAATCATGATTTCTGGCGATGACGTCCATCATATCGGGCGGGTCATGCGCATGAATGAAGGTGATCGTCTTCTTTGTTGTAATGAGCGTAGTGAAACGATGCTTTGTGAGATCGAACAAATTTCCAATGGTTTTGTCCGATGCCGTATTATACAATGGATAGAGGCAAATGTTGAACTGCCTGTGCACATTTATGTCGCAAGTGGACTGTTAAAAGGAGATAAATACGAACTCGTTTTACAAAAAGGAACAGAGCTTGGAGCGAGAGGCTTCCTTCCGCTCATCACATCCCGTTCGATCGTCAAATGGGACGAGAAAAAAGGCGATAAAAAAGTGGAACGTTGGCAAAAAATTGTGAAAGAAGCGGCTGAACAATCTCATCGTGCATATATGCCGTCTGTTTATGCCCCGATGACGATTCGTGAACTCATTGCGTGGGCGAACGACATGGATTATAAATGTATCGCTTATGAAGAAGAAGCGAAAGAAGGAAGACATAGTGTGCTTGCCCACCTTCTTCAAACGATGAATGAAGGTGAGTCGCTTTTGCTTGTTTTTGGACCAGAAGGCGGTTTATCCGAGCAAGAAGTGACGTTATTAAAACAACATGGTTTCATGACATGTAGTCTTGGACCGCGCATTTTACGAGCGGAGACGGCACCGTTATATGTGTTGTCAGCGGCGTCTTATGAATGGGAACTTAAGTGAGGTGATATATATGCCAACGGTTGCATTTCACACGTTAGGGTGCAAAGTAAATCATTACGAAACAGAAGCGATTTGGCAATTGTTTAAACAGGCAGGATATGAGCGAAAAGATTTTGAAAGCCATGCCGATGTATATGTTATTAATACATGTACAGTCACGAATACAGGCGATAAAAAAAGCCGCCAAGTCATTCGGCGTGCAGTGCGTCGCAACCCAGATGCGGTCGTTTGCGTAACAGGTTGTTATGCACAAACTTCTCCAGCGGAAGTGATGGCTATTCCAGGTGTCGATATCGTCATCGGCACACAAGATCGCGGAAAAATTTTAGAGTACATCGAGCAGTTTAAACAACAGCGTGAGCCGATTAACGGTGTGCGCAACATTATGAAAACGCGCGTATATGAAGAATTGGATGTGCCTGCATTTACAGATCGTACGCGCGCATCGCTTAAAATCCAAGAAGGATGCAATAACTTTTGTACATTTTGTATTATTCCATGGGCGCGTGGCTTAATGCGTTCACGCGATCCGAAAGAAGTCATTCGCCAAGCGCAACAACTCGTTGACGCAGGCTATAAAGAAATTGTCCTAACAGGCATTCATACAGGCGGATATGGTGAAGATATGAAAGACTACAATTTCGCTATGTTGTTGCGTGATATTGATAAGCAGGTGAAAGGATTAAAACGATTGCGTATTTCGTCGATTGAAGCGAGCCAAATTACCGATGAAGTGATCGAGGTATTGAGACAGTCTGATAAAATCGTCCGCCATTTACACATTCCGTTGCAATCAGGATCAAATACGGTATTGAAGCGGATGCGTCGCAAATATACAACGGAATTTTTTGCGGAACGGTTAGCGCGTTTGCGTGAAGTATTTCCAGATTTAGCTGTTACGTCCGACGTCATTGTCGGCTTTCCGGGTGAGACGGAAGAAGAATTTATGGAGACATATACGTTTATTCGTGAACAACGTTTTTCTGAACTGCATGTTTTCCCATATTCGAAGCGGACAGGCACGCCAGCAGCAAGAATGCCAGATCAAGTAGATGAGGAAGTGAAAAATGAGCGCGTTCATCGCTTAATTACACTTTCTGATCAGCTAGCAAAAGAATATGCATCGAAGTTTGAAGGACAAGTGCTTGAAGTTATTCCGGAAGAGCTGTACAAAGAAGATCCAACAAGCGGCTTATACGTTGGCTATACGGACAACTATTTAAAAGTAAAATTCCCAGCAACAGAAGAGATGGTCGGTCAACTCGTTAAAGTGAAAATTACAAAAGCAGGCTATCCGTATAATGAAGGAGAATTTGTGCGCGTGATAAATGATCATCATGAGATCGTTCGGTTAAGCTCATAAAAAGAAGTTGACTTATGAACTTGGTTATATTATACTTTGAAAGTACATGTTCTACATGTACTAAGGATTAGCGGTTTTGTTCGGAGGGAGGGAAGTAGGATGTCGAAAACGATCGTTCGTAAAAACGAGTCGCTTGAAGATGCTCTTCGTCGCTTCAAACGTGCGGTTTCAAAAACAGGTACGTTGCAAGAAGCAAGAAAGCGCGAATTCTATGAAAAGCCAAGCGTAAGACGTAAGAAAAAGTCTGAAGCGGCTAGAAAGCGCAAATATTAAAAGAGGGTGTATTTATGAGTCTTCTCGAACGTTTGAACAATGATATGAAGCAAGCGATGAAAAACAAAGAGAAGGACAAATTGTCGGTCATTCGCATGGTGAAATCCGCTTTGCAAAACGAAGCGATTAAACTTGGCAAAACGTTGACCGAAGATGAAGAATTAACCGTACTTTCTCGCGAATTAAAACAGCGTAAAGACTCCCTCCAAGAATTTGAAAAAGCTGGTCGCACAGACCTTGTTGATAAAGTCAAGGAAGAGATTACGGTTCTTGAACTTTACATGCCGAAGCAGTTGAGCGAAGAAGAGCTAGTGCAAATCGTCAAAGAAACGATTGCCGAAGTCGGCGCTTCCTCAAAAGCGGATATGGGTAAAGTCATGGGAGCGATCATGCCGAAAGTAAAAGGAAAAGCGGATGGTTCGCTCGTCAACAAACTTGTTCAACAACATTTAAGCTAAAAACACCTTACGATATCGTAAGGTGTTTTTTTGATTTTTGAAACTTTTTCTTCTTTCATACGTACATAATAAAGGTGAAGGGAGGAAAAAGCATGGCCGGTCCAATTGTTGTTTTCACCCATCCGTTTCTTGCGGCGCTTTTGTTAATTGCCGGCAGCGTCACGTTCGTTTGGCAACTGTACAATGCGCGTTGGGGATGGAAAGGAACTGTAAGCATCGTTTGTTTTTTACTTTTTTTCTCATCACATTTAGTAGCTGGTTTAACAAGCGTTGGGGCGATGATGTTGTTTGCTATTGGACTTATTTTGTTAGTCATTGAGTTGTTTGTGCCGGGTGGGGTCATTGGCTTTTTTGGGCTCGGTACGCTCGTCTGGAGCTTATTTTTAGCCGCAAAACATTCCCCGTTCGTTACAGTGTCATTAGCTGTAGCTGTCGTGAGTGCGATTATGATGGGCATATGGCTCAGTCGAGTAAGCAAAAAAAAGATGGCGCTTTTTGAAAAAATCGTGCTTACCGATGAACAACGGAATGAAGAAGGGTATGTGTCTCATGAAGCGCGTGTTGATTTAATTGGGAAACGCGGAGTGGCAATTACTGTATTGCGGCCAGCAGGAACGGCGCTCATTGATGACGAACGTGTAGATGTTGTCACAGAAGGGGAATATATTGAACGACATCGGCCAATTGAAGTTATTGATGTAGATGGGTTAAAAGTTGTCGTTCGAGAATGTAAAAAAGAGGAGGAAATCGTATGACACCGGATCAACTTTTGTTTATTATTGCGCTTGCGCTAGGGCTTGTATTGTTAGCTGTATTCTTTTCGTTCGTTCCAGTTATGCTTTGGATTTCCGCACTTGCTTCGGGTGTGCCTATTAGCATTTTTACACTTATTGGGATGCGTTTGCGCCGCGTCATTCCATCGCGTGTCATTAATCCGTTAATTAAGGCAAAAAAAGCAGGGCTTGACGTCACAACTAACCAATTAGAAAGCCATTATTTAGCGGGAGGAAATGTCGATCGTGTCGTTAATGCGTTAATTGCTGCGCAGCGAGCGAATATTAATTTAACGTTTGAACGTTGTGCGGCAATTGATTTAGCCGGTCGAAACGTATTGGAAGCGGTACAAATGAGCGTCAATCCAAAAGTCATTGAAACACCGTTTATTTCTGGTGTAGCGATGGATGGTATTGAAGTGAAAGCGAAAGCACGCATCACTGTACGCGCAAATATTGATCGATTAGTTGGTGGTGCGGGGGAAGAAACGATTATTGCACGTGTAGGGGAAGGGATTGTTTCAACGATCGGGTCTCAGGACGATCATAAAAAAGTGCTTGAAAATCCAGATATGATTTCACAAACCGTATTAGCAAAAGGATTAGACTCAGGGACTGCGTTTGAGATTTTATCAATCGACATTGCTGATATTGATATCGGGAAAAACATTGGTGCTGAATTGCAAACAGATCAAGCGGAAGCAGATAAAAAGATTGCCCAAGCGAAAGCGGAAGAACGTCGGGCGATGGCAGTTGCGCTTGAACAAGAAATGAAAGCGCGCGTGCAAGAAATGCAGGCGAAAGTTGTGGAAGCCGAAGCGCAAGTGCCGCTTGCGATGGCGGAAGCGCTCCGTTCTGGTAAACTTGGTGTGATGGATTACATGAACTTAAAAAACATTATGGCAGATACGAATATGCGTGATTCGATTGGTAAGCTCACCCAACATCCCGATGATGAGCAAAAGTGAGGAATGAATGATGATGCTCATTGATTGGCTTTTTGATAACATATTTGTCGTCTTTATTTTAGGAGCTTTTATTTCTTGGATTGGAAAACGGATCAAAGCATTGGAGGAGACGGTCGAGCAAGAACAACAGCAAGAACAACAGCAAGAACAACAGTCGGCACCTGTTTTGATAGAAGTTGAACCGCGAACGAGACGGACAGTCAAACAAAAACAGGAGCAAATCGTCGTGTCACAGCGGACTGTGAAGCGGCAAACAAAAGCAAAACAATTGCCTACACATCCGCTCGTGCAAGGTGTAATTTTTTCAGAAGTGCTCGGTCCACCGCGGGCAAAGCGTCCGTTCGGTAGAAAATAAGTGCTATAACCCCCATTTCACTCATACATATGAGATGAAAGGGGGTTTTGTTTATGATCGGAAAATGGAAAAACAAAATGCGGCAATGGCTAACGAATCAAATGGAACTACCTGCAGATGTTGTCGCTGACCTCCCCCGTATTACGATGATTGGTCATATTCATATCTACATAGAAAATCATCGCGGTTTGCTTTTGTTTACGGATCGCGAATTGCGCTTGTTGTTGAAAAACGGGCAGTTGCTTGTCAAAGGGGAATCGTTTACCATTAAAACCATTTTGCCAGAAGAAATTTTGCTAGAGGGGAAAATTAGTCAAGTTTTATATTTGGAAGAATAGGGGGGGCGGGTGTGAAAAACGAATGGATGTATCAGTTAACTGGAAATTTACGGGTACGTATCGTTGGGAAAGGATTAGAACGGTTATTGAATGAGTTTACGCGCCGTGGGATATACGTATGGAACGTAAAGCGGGAAGGAGAAAATTCGCTAACGTGCCATATGCTCCTTCGCGATATTCATCATGTGCGAGGGGCGATGAGAAAAAGCGGTTGTAAATTATATGTTCTCGATCGACGAGGTGCGCCGTTTTGGTTAAAAGCATCGTGGAAAAATAGCGGTATCGTTGTCGGAGTCGTTACGTTTATATGTATCGTGTTTATATTATCTAACATGATTTGGCGTATTGAAGTAACAGGGGCGAATCCGGAAATCGAACATACTGTTAGGCAGCAGTTGAAAAAAATAGGGGTTGAGCGTGGCGCATTGCAATTTGTCATTCCGGCCCCTGAGACGATTCAGCGAACGTTAATGAACAATATAGACGCGATTACGTGGATTGGTGTTGAGTGGCGTGGAACGACGTTATATTGTCAAGTCGTTGAAAAAAAGCGGCCAACAGAAACGAAATCGAATACTCCTCAGCATCTTGTTGCGAAGAAAAAAGCAGTCATTACGTACATGTTTGTTGAACAAGGTCAGGCGGTTGTAGAAGTGAATGATCATGTCGTTCCGGGGCAATTGCTCGTTTCCGGTTTTATTGGAAAAGAAGGACAGACAGAGATCGTGCCAGCGCGCGGTCAAATTTTAGGCGAGACGTGGTACAAGTCTACTGTTGCTGTTCCGATGAAAACGACGTTTTATATGTTGACGGGAAAAAAGCGTGAAACACATTACGTTCGTTTTTGGTCGTGGAAAATCCCGATTTTTTGGGATCATGAAGAGCAGTTTTCACAATTTGAAAAACAAGTAGACGAAAAAACGTTTCGCTTTTTCACATGGACGTTACCGATTGTTTATGAAAAAGTCGTGTGGCGTGAAAAAGAAGTAGCCGTTCGTGAGTATTCGTACGAACAAGCAAAAGCGGTAGCGAAGCAAATTGCGCGTGAGCAGTTACAGCGACAACTACCTGCAGATGCGAACATTCAAGGTGAAAAAGTTTTGCATGAGGCGAAGGAGAATGGTAAAGTAAAAGTAGAAATGCATTACCAAGTCATTGAAAACATTGCGATACCACAACCAATTATTCAAGGAGACTGAGGAATGTCGGAACAATTTGTCACGATTCACCTTAACGTACAAAATGCAGATGAAGCGCTCGCTTTGTTCGGTACCCACGATGTTCATTTAAAACGCATTGAACAAGAACTTGGTGTTTCGATTGTGACGCGTGGCGAATTGGTAAGCGTGTCAGGAAACAAACAACATATTGAGCTTGTTGATGAGTTGTTGCGTCATTTGTTGATTGTTATTCGCAAAGGAATTGTCATTAGCGAGCGTGATGTGCTTTATGCGCTGCAAATGGCGAAAAACGGAACGATTTCTTATTTTATTGAACTGTACAATGAAGAAATCGGAAAAAATGCGAAAGGGAAAGCGATTCGTGTTAAAACGCTCGGTCAGCGTCAATACGTTTCCGCTATCCAGCGCCATGATTTAATTTTCGGCATTGGACCAGCAGGAACAGGAAAAACGTATTTGGCGGTTGTGATGGCTGTACAAGCGTTAAAAAACGGACAAGTCAAGCGGATTATTTTGACGCGTCCAGCTGTTGAAGCAGGGGAAAATTTAGGCTTTTTGCCGGGGGATTTAAAGGAAAAAGTCGATCCGTATTTACGCCCACTTTATGATGCGCTTCATGACGTGCTTGGTCATGAACATACCCAACGGTTAATTGAGCGCGGTGCGATTGAAATTGCTCCGCTTGCATATATGCGCGGGCGAACGTTAGATGATGCGTTTGTCATTTTAGATGAGGCGCAAAATACGACGCCTTCGCAAATGAAAATGTTTTTAACACGTCTCGGTTTCGGCTCGAAAATGGTGATTACGGGAGATATTTCACAAGTCGATTTACCGAAAGGAGTTCGCTCTGGGCTTGCGATTGCAAAAGACATTTTGACGAATGTAAGCGGAATTTCATTCGTCTTTTTGGAGCAAGCTGATGTTGTACGCCATCCACTCGTCGGCAAAATTATCGCTGCATACGAAGATGCTGGAATGTAAATGCGACCCATGTTGATGTGGGTCCTTTTTGCACTTTAACAGAAGGGTAGCGTCAAAAATTCTATGAAAAGTGCCGATGAGCGACTTGTTGTAGGAAAATAAAGAAAGAGGGGAATTTTATGTTAGTGATTGACTTTATGGATGAAACAAACGAGATGACAGAAGAACAAGTAGAACTGATTGAAAAACTATTGCAACATGCGGCAAAGGAAGAGAATGTGCCAGATGGCGCAGAGGTGAGCATTACGTTTGTTGACAATGAAAAAATTCGCGAAATGAATCGCGATTATCGTGGAAAAGATCAGCCGACAGATGTCATTTCGTTCGCTCTCGAAGAAATGGGAGAAGAAGAAATTGAAATTGTCGGTGTAGATGTTCCACCTGTGCTCGGGGATATTATTATTTCTGTGCCGAAAGCACGCGAGCAAGCGGAGCAATACGGTCATTCATTTATGCGTGAACTCGGTTTTTTAGCGGTGCACGGCTTTTTACATTTGCTTGGCTATGATCATGAAACAGAAGAAGAAGAAAAAGAGATGTTTACGAAACAAGAACAACTATTACAACAGTTTGGCTTAACGAGATGATCGATGATGCATTGGAAGCGGTTTGTCGCTAGCGTACTATATGCTCTAAATGGCATTCGTCTTGCTGTTTGTCATGAACGAAATATGCGCATTCATCTCGCGGCAACGGTCGCTGTGATCGTTGTTGCAGCGATGTTTCGTATCTCGAAAATGGAGTGGCTCGTGTTGCTTTTGACGATTGGAGCAGTCATGAGTTTAGAAATCGTCAATAGCGCAATAGAGCGGACGGTTGATTTAGTGACAGATGAGTATCGGCCGTTAGCAAAAGAAGCGAAAGATTTAGCCGCTGGCGCTGTACTCGTCTTTGCTTTTATATCCGTGATAATAGGGGTTTCCATTTTTCTTCCTTATCTGTATGTATTTTTTAAAAATTCTTTACATTTTCATAAATAGTAGTGAAATCGCGATCATATTTTGGTAAAATAAAAAGCAAGCATACTTTATGCGATGGAGGTTTTTATGATTCGAGAAGGATATAAATCAGGATTCGTAGCAATTATCGGAAGACCGAATGTAGGAAAATCTACATTTTTAAATCGCGTCATCGGTCAAAAAATCGCAATTATGAGCGATAAACCGCAAACGACGCGCAATAAAATCCAAGGTGTGTACACAACAGATGACGCGCAAATTGTTTTTATTGATACGCCGGGCATTCATAAACCGAAGCATAAGCTTGGAGATTTTATGGTAAAAGTAGCGCAAAGCGCGTTGCAAGAAGTTGATTTAATTTTATTTATGGTGAATGCTGTCGAGGGGCTCGGTCGCGGTGATGAGTTTATTATTGAACGTTTAAAACAAGTGCAGACACCGGTGTTTTTAGTCATTAATAAAATTGACGAAGTGCACCCGGATGATTTACTGCCGCTCATTGAGCAATATCGCTCGCTCCATTCATTTGCCGAAGTCATCCCTATTTCAGCGCTGCAAGGCAACAATGTAGAAACGTTGTTGCAACAAATTAAACACTACTTGCCTGAAGGACCGCAATATTATCCAGCACATCAAATAACCGATCATCCTGAACGATTTATCATTGCTGAGTTTATTCGTGAAAAAGCGCTCCATTTGACGCGAGAAGAAGTGCCACATTCGATTGCGGTTGTGATTGATTCGATTGAACGTCGCGAAAATGGCGATACGGTATATGTTGCAGCGACCATTATCGTTGAGCGTGATTCGCAAAAGGGGATTATTATCGGCAAGCGCGGTCAAATGTTGAAGGAAATTGGTCAACGTGCGCGCGCTGATATTGAGGCGCTACTCGGTTCAAAAGTGTTTTTAGAATTATGGGTAAAAGTACAAAAAGACTGGCGCAATAAAATGGCTCAGTTGCGAGACCTTGGCTATCGTGAAGATGAGTATTAATGCTGTAAAATTTTAAAAGACATTGCGACAGCGCAAAAAGGGCAAACTACAAGTGAGCTGCTCAATCACCGTCAACTAATGAGAGAAAGGTGTGGTTCGATGCTCGATTTTACCTGGAAACTGTTCAGCCAAACAGGGAATATTGACACGTATCTTTTGTTTAAGGAGCTAGAACGCGAAACGCAAGAGCAAGCCAGCGATTCCACGTATCATATAACTGAAAGAGACTATCACGTCCTTTAACTTTGGAAGGTTATGTTATATGTTTGAAAAATGTGAAGGAATTATTATTCGAACGGTTGACTATGGAGAGACGAATAAAATTGTAACGATATTTACACGCGAATGGGGAAAGGTTGCTGCGATGGCACGAGGAGCGAAAAAGCCAAGCAGCCGCCTTTCTTCTGTTACGCAAATATTTACATACGGCATATATCTTGTACAAAAAAGTCGCGGCGTCGGAAGCTTACATCAAGGGGAATTGCTTTCAACGATGCGCCATATACGCGAGGACATTTTTTTAACAGCATATGCCTCGTATATTGTTGAATTGACAGATAAAGCAACGGAAGAAAGACGACCAAATCCGTATTTATTTGAACTTCTTTTACAAACATTGACTTATATGAATGAAGGGCTTGATGCCGAAGTATTAACGTACATATATGAAATGAAATTGCTTCCGGCATTCGGATTATATCCAAAGTTAGATGGCTGTGCTGTTTGTGGGGAAAAAGAAGGAACGTTTGCCTTTTCGATTGTACAAGGAGGATTTCTTTGTCACCGTTGTTTTGAGCACGATCCACACCGCATCCCGATGACGCCATCGGTTTTAAAATTACTTCGCCTGTTTTACTACGTCGATTTGTCTCGCATCGGTCAAATTGCTGTCAAACAAGAAACGAAACAACAACTACAAACTATCATTTCAGCTTATTACGATGAATATTCAGGTCTTTCGCTGAAAACAAAACGGTTTTTACAGCAGCTCCATATGTTAAAAGGTGAAAGCGGACAAATATAACGTTGTCCGCTTCCCACTTTTGTTTGCAAAATATAACGATGAATTATAATATGGTCTTATAGTGTAGCCTATTGTAAGGTGGTGAGCGACAATCGAACTCAATAAACGTCAAGAACAAATTTTACAAATCGTCAAAGACCACGGGCCGATTACAGGTGAGCATATTGCTGAAAAGCTCAATTTAACACGGGCGACGTTACGGCCTGATTTAGCCATTTTGACGATGGCTGGGTACTTAGAGGCCAGACCTCGTGTTGGCTATTTTTATACAGGAAAAACAGGGACGCAGCTGCTTGCTGATAAAATTAAAAAAATGAAAGTGAGCGATTATCAGTCCATTCCTGTTGTCATTAACGAAAACGTAAGCGTCTATGATGCGATTGTCACGATGTTTTTAGAAGATGTTGGCACGTTGTTTGTTGTAGATGATGAATCGTTGCTTGTTGGGGCATTGTCACGCAAAGATTTGTTGCGCGCGAGCATCGGAAAACAAGAGTTGACATCTATTCCTGTCAATATTATTATGACACGCATGCCGAATATTACATTTTGCGAAAAAGATGATTTACTTATTGATGTCGCCCAAAAATTAATCGAAAAACAAATTGATGCGATGCCTGTTGTCAAAAAGGTGGACAAAGGGTACGAAGTCGTCGGGCGCATTACGAAAACGAATATGACGAAGGTGCTTGTCGCGTTAGCGAAAGAAGACGTGCTTTAAAGGGGGAAAATCATGAGTCAAATCGTATACGTCGTATCCGACTCAGCAGGGGAGACGGCCGAGCTCGTTGTAAAAGCAGCAGCGAGCCAGTTTCAAGGGGCGCTCGTTCAATTTCGACGTGTTCCTTATGTCGAAGATGTGGAGACGTTATCAGAAGTCGTCGCTTTAGCAAAAATGAATCGAGGCATTATTGTATTTACGTTAGTTGTACCGGAAATGCGTCAATTTTTACTAGCTGAAGCGGCGCGTGAAGGAGTGCCTGTATACGACATTATCGGACCGCTTATTGAACAAATGGCGAAGTTATTACAAATGGAGCCGCGTTGCGAACCTGGACCTATTCGCGTATTAGATGAAGACTATTTCCGAAAAATCGAAGCGATCGAGTTTGCGGTCAAGTACGATGACGGGAGAGATCCACGCGGTATTTTAAGAGCGGATATCGTTTTAATTGGTGTATCGCGCACGTCCAAAACACCGTTATCACAATATTTAGCCCATAAACGATTTAAAGTGGCTAACGTACCGATCGTTCCAGAAGTAGATCCACCTGAAGAATTGTTTCAAGTGCCGCCTGAAAAATGTTTTGGTTTAAAAATTAGTCCAGAAAAGCTAAATGAAATTCGTCGTGAGCGGTTAAAATCGCTCGGACTAGATGACCGTGCCATTTATGCAAACATTGATCGAATTAAAGAAGAGCTGCAATATTTTGAGGAGATCGTAAAAAAAATGGGCTGCGAAGTCATTGATGTGACAAATAAAGCAGTCGAAGAAACAGCGAACGTCATTATGAATATTATGCGTAAAAGGGAAAAATAAGCAGTTAAAGCACAGTCACAACATGTGATATGTGCTTTTCCTTTTTCATAAAAAACTTTATAGCCAATTGATGTTTTTTATATTATAATAAAAAATTGTGATAAAACAGGTTTAGACTGAACATAGGACGAATAAACTATTTATAGCTAATTGTCAAGTGACAATGCATCGGGATTTTCGACAATATTTTTTTCTTAAAAAGAAGGATTGTTTCGCGCGATGGAGAATAAAAACATACAAAACATTTCTATTTCAGAAACAAGTTTTGTCGAAATATGTTTGGAGCTGTTGAAATATGGGACAACGCATTCCTGAGGAAACGGTTGAGCACATTCGCCGCTCAGTCGATATTGTAGACATCATCCAACAGTATGTCTCACTAAAAAAGCAAGGACGCAACTACTTTGGGTTATGTCCTTTCCACGGGGAGAAAACACCTTCTTTTTCTGTTTCACCAGAAAAGCAAATTTATCATTGTTTTGGCTGTGGAGCAGGCGGAAATGTGTTTTCGTTTTTGATGGACATCGAAGGGATTACATTCATAGAGGCAGTGAAGCGATTAGCACCGCGAGCAAATGTCGATTTATCGCACGTCGTTGATGAGCATCCGACAGCGGAACGGAAAGAAACAACGACGATGATTGCTGCGCATGAGTTATTAAAAAAGTTTTATCATCATTTGCTGATGCATACAAATGAAGGGGAAGAAGCATTAAACTATTTGCTTCAACGAGGCTTTACGCGCGAGCTCATTGAGCAGTTTGAAATTGGCTATGCTTTGCCGTCTTGGAATGCAACTGTCACATTTTTAGCAAACAAAGGCTTCTCACTTCCGCTTATGGAACAGGCCGGACTCATTGTGAAAAAATCGGGAGAGGACTCATATTTTGATCGTTTCCGTCATCGCATTATGTTTCCCATCCATAACCATCAAGGAGAAACAGTTGCTTTTTCGGGGAGAGCGCTCGGAAACGAAGAGCCGAAGTATATGAATAGCCCCGAGACGCCAATTTTTAATAAACGCCATATTTTATATCACTTTCATGAAGCGCGTTTGCCGATGCGTCAAAAACAGCAAGTTGTACTGTTTGAAGGATTTGCGGATGTGATCGCTGCTGTGCAAGCTGGCATTTCCCACGCTGTAGCAACGATGGGAACAGCTTTATCGGAAGAACAGGCACGCATGCTCCGTCGCAATGCTTCATCGGTCATTGTTTGTTATGATGGGGATCGAGCGGGAATAGACGCTGCTTTGAGAGCATCGGAAACGCTCGTTGAAGCTGGCTGCTATGTGAAAGTCGCGATGATGCCAGATGGGCTCGACCCTGATGAGTATGTACGCCGATATGGCGCCGATCGTTTTCGCCATCATGTGCTTGATGCCAGTTTGTCGCTGACAGCGTTTAAGCTTGAATATTTAAAGCGCGGCCGCCATTTACAAAACGAAAGTGAGCGTCTTCGTTACATCGAAGAAGCAGTGAAAGAAATTAGCCGGTTATCTAATGCAATTGAAGCGGATTATTATTTACGACAACTAGCTAATGAGTTTTCCATTTCTATGGATGCGCTACGCGAGCAAATGATGATTTATGGAAAAAAGCAAGTAGAACAAAAGCAAGAACGTCGTGAAACGGTTGCTGTGCCTGTGAGGGCGAAACTGTTACCGGCTTTTCAAAAAGCAGAGCGGATGTTAATTGCTCATATGTTGCGCGATAAAGCAATCGCATTCGCTGCTCAAGAAGCGATTGAAGGCGCATTTAACGTCGAAGAACATCGCGCTATTGCCGCCTATTTATATGCGTTTTACGAAGAAGGACACGAACCCGATGTAAGCTCGTTGCTTGAACGCATTCATGATCCGCAATTAAAACGAATCGTTACAGAACTGTCTATGATGCCGATCAACGAAGACATTTCGTCAGCCGAGTTACGAGATTACATTCAATGCGTGCTCAACTACCCAAAAGAGCAGTTGCTCAAGCAAAAAGAAGCGCAGTTACGCGATGCCGAACGGCAAAAAGATTATGAGCGCGCGAAACGCATTGCAAGCGAAATGATTGCGTTGCGAAAGTCTTTGCATTTTGGAAGGAGGGGAATAAATGGCTGAAAAGTCAACACATTCCGATTTAACGTTAGAACAAGCAAAAGAACAATTAGTCGAGCTAGGTAAAAAACGTGGCGTTCTTACCTATGAAGAAATCGCTGAGCGATTATCTGCATTTGATCTTGATTCCGATCAAATGGATGAATATTATGAGCATTTAAATGAACAAGGGATCGAAGTCGTAGGCGAGTCCGATTTAGATGAGGCGGATTTAGACGACCCAGACTTCGATGATTTAAAAGACGAAGAGTTCGATTTAAACGATTTAAGCGTTCCTCCAGGGGTAAAGATTAACGACCCTGTTCGCATGTATTTAAAAGAAATTGGTCGCGTACCGCTATTATCAGCAGAAGAAGAAATTGAGCTAGCGAAACGCATTGAACAAGGAGACGAAGAAGCTAAACGTCGTCTAGCTGAGGCAAACCTTCGCCTCGTTGTTAGCATTGCGAAACGTTACGTTGGTCGCGGCATGCTTTTCCTTGACTTAATTCAAGAAGGAAATATGGGTTTAATTAAAGCGGTCGAAAAATTTGATTACCGCAAAGGATATAAATTTAGCACATATGCAACATGGTGGATTCGCCAAGCGATTACCCGTGCTATTGCTGACCAAGCGCGCACGATCCGCATCCCTGTTCATATGGTCGAAACGATTAACAAGCTTATTCGCGTCCAACGTCAACTGTTACAAGACCTCGGCCGCGAACCATCTCCTGAAGAAATTGCGGAAGAGATGGACTTAACACCGGAAAAAGTACGCGAAATTTTAAAAATTGCCCAAGAGCCTGTATCGCTTGAAACGCCAATTGGCGAAGAAGACGACTCTCATTTAGGCGACTTTATTGAAGACCAAGATGCGACATCTCCAGCTGAACACGCAGCGTATGAGCTGTTAAAAGAACAACTCGAAGATGTGTTAGATACGTTAACAGACCGAGAAGAAAATGTACTTCGTCTTCGTTTTGGTCTTGATGATGGACGTACGCGAACGCTTGAAGAAGTGGGCAAAGTGTTTGGCGTTACGCGCGAACGCATTCGCCAAATTGAAGCGAAAGCGTTGCGAAAACTACGCCACCCAAGCCGTAGCAAACGTTTAAAAGACTTTTTAGAATAACCGTTTACAAGAAATAGTTTACTTCTTACAATGGAAGTAAGCTATTTCTTTATTTAGGAAGGAATGCGTATTCAATGGAACAAAAACGAAAAGAAATCATTATTAACGAAATTAAATATTGGAAACAAACGCGATTGCTGCCGGAACAATATTGCGATTTTTTGCTCGCATTGTACACGGAAGGAAATGGCGATGATGTTGAAACACGGACAAAGCAAGTTCCAGCATGGGCGATTCGTGCAACCGCAGCGATGATCGGCATATGTTTATCTTTTGTCCTTCTTGTCATTTATTTTACTGAATTGTCGTTCGTTTTGCAAACGCTCATTTTGTCACGAGTCAGTCAAGACTTTGTGGAGAACATTTTTTCGGTTCACTACGGGTGTTGTCAATCACTAGTTAGCGAACCATTTTCAGGAATTGATATCGTAAGCGCTTTTGGACTCTCATCCCTCATCTTGAAGTGATGATATTGTATTCCATTTTTTTACACCCAACCAAAATCCCGAAGCGCCGACAACGCTTGATGGATCGGCGTCCCGGATGACCGCTGCAGACACGGTAGATTCTGACGCACCACATCTGCCCACAACCGTCCTGCCTTCCGTTTGGCCTGTTCAACCCGCTTGGAC
>NZ_JXTH01000017.1 GCF_000836725.1 Anoxybacillus thermarum
CCTCCAAAAGGGCCGCCAACAAGACAGCGAACACCTTTTGAAGAGTTCTGACTAATTGTTCCTCCAGCTCTTTTAATAAAGGCCATTCTGTGGTAAAATGTTTCATGGACTCTCTCCCTCCTGTTTTATTGATGTTGGTCATCACCATCATAGCAGGGAGAGAGTCCTTTTTGCATGACATTTGCTTTTTTCTACCGCGCTTCGCTTGGTGGCCCCGACGAGCGTCGCGAACAAAAGTTCGCAACCCTCGTCGGGGAATCATTCCTGAATGTCACCCACAAATATTTTACTCACACAACAAAAGTTGATGTGCCAGTTGTAACGCCGAAGGTTGAGAGTGTAAGTGCGATTAACGCTAAACAAGTTAAAGTAACATTTAATAAACCTGTTAATCGTGTATCTGCAGAAGATGTTGACAACTACACAATTTCTGGTGATGGTGTAACATCTACTAGCTTACAATATGCTAAATTAGCTGACGAAAAATCTGTTATTCTTACTCTTGAGTACGATAACGCAGCATTATCTGCTAGCGATGTAGCGTTCGCTAATGGTAAAGAGTATGAATTAACAGTATCTAAAGATATTACTTTCAAATCAGGATCTAAGCTTGGCGAAGATAAAAAAGTCAAATTTACTGCAAATGACGTAGAAGTTCCAACTGTTAAGAATGTAACAACTTTAGCTTCTGATTTAATCGAAGTTGAGTTCAGTGAGCCAGTTAAAATGAACTCATCTGCTGAAGTTGCAGCTAACTACGAAATTAAGCGTATTGATGAAGAAGGAAAAGAAGTTGGAGTAGCTGGTTTATCAATTAGTGCAGCAGCACTAACTGATTCTGATAACACAAAAGTGTTACTTCAACTAAGTGGTGCTCAATTATCGCCAGGCCAAACTTATCGTATCTATGTCAATAAGCCATTAGGTATTGTTGACTATGCTGGCTACAAAGTACCTGCGTTTACAAAAGACTTCAAATTAGAATCAGATACTTCAGTTCCACAAGGTGTATCTGCTGAAGTAATTGATCCTAAAGTAGTTTTAGTGAAATTTAATAAGTATGTTGTAGCTCAACCAACTGACTTCTACTACAACACTACTGGTACTGCAACAAATAAAGCAAACACAGCTACTGAAGCTGTATACGTTGGTAACAACACATATAAAGTAACATTCGGTAGCATTATGCCAGCTGGTAAAGTTTATGTATTTGCTGATGGAGTTTATGATGCTCTTGGAAACCCAGCTCCAACAGCTAAATTTGAAGTAACTGTAAATGAAACTCAGGCTCCAGCTGTATCTAGCGTAGAAGTTGTTGATAGCGAGACTATCAAAGTGACATTTAATGAGGATATTGCAGTTCGCGATACTGCAACTTTAGACGATGATGGTAACCCTATCCCTGGTAATACAATTCAAAATGCTCGTAAATATTATGAAATCAAGGATAAAGATGGTAATGTTATCCTGATTAAAGATGTGCGAGTTGGCGAAAAATCTAATGGAAATCCAGATTACTCTGTACGTTTAATCAAGTTGTATCCAGGAAATGGATTGAAAACTGGTGCAAACACAATTAAGGTTACTGGTATTAAAGGTTCTTTAGATCGTACAATTGCTGATTACACTACTACGATTAATGTAGCAGCTGCTGAAAAAATGGGTGTTAAACTCATTGCGAAGAAAGCTGCTGGAACAGTGAACAAAGATCAATTTGTTCTATCTCTTGACCCAGCTAAAGCTCAACCAGCTGCTGAAGGTCAGTATTCACCATTAAATCTTGAAAACTGGACAGTTACTACAACTCTTGGAACTGTTCGTAACTTAAAAGACATTCCTGGTGCGTCTGTAACAAAAATTAGTGATTATGCATATCTTGTATCTACAGACAAAAACCAACTTGCTACTGGCGATGTAACGTTAAGCGGATTAAAAACTGCAGATGGAAAGAGCATTGAAGTTGTAAAACAATCTGTAACATTTGGTACTAACGGTGCTAGCTACATGGATATTAGCAGCATCTCAGGCACAAACAAATTTGTTGAATCTTCAACATTAACTAAAGATGAAATCACATTAAAAGTAAATACATTGTTAAACAGTGTATCTGCTGGTGATTTCCAATTATATCAAGATGGCGTGCTAATGAGCGGCAACCCAATTACAAGTGTAACATTCACTAACAACTACAAAGATGGAAATAGCACAATTACAATCAAAACAACTGGTTTAGATCTCACTAGCCATACTTACTCATTAAAAACAGTTACAAACCCAGGTACTAAAGATGTATTTGGCTATACATTAGTAGGAAGCAAAGGTTTAGCACTCGCTGATACATCTGCAGCTACTATGACTAAAGCTTATGTAATCGGAGATTTAATTGATACTGATGTTGCTTCTGGATTCCAAGGTGCTGTTTCAAATCTTGATGGATTAACAGCAGATACTGATGGAAATAACAACCGAGTAATTGTTGAGTTCAATAAGGCAGTTTCAGATGCTAACTTAAATGAAGCTGATTTTGTAGTAGTTGATTCTAAAGGCAGAGAGTATACTGTTTCTAATGTAGAAAGTGCAACTGATGGCAAAGTATTGGCATTAACAACAAGTAGTGCTCTTCCTGCTGGTGAAGAGTTCACAGTTAAGCTTACTAAAAACTTATCTGTTGAGAATGTTGCATCTGGCAACATTGAGACTCGTTCCTTCTACTTAACTGGTGTATCAGCAGCTAAAGGTGATTATGCTGGTATCTATGATGGTAAAGAAGAAATCAAACTTTCATTTAACCAATTATTGGATCTTGGTATGACTTTACCAACAGCTTATACTTTAACATCTGGCAATGGAACTGGTACTTACGAAAGCTTAGGATTTGCAGGCTTAGGTACACTTACTGCAACAATTAGCGATGCTGCTAACACTATTGTTGATGCTGCTGGTGCTGTATCTGCTGATATCGACGATAACAATAAAGATATTGTTATCACTTTAACTGGATTTGCAGGAATGACAGAACCTACAAACTTTACTGAAGTTCTTGAGTTTGCGCCAAATGTTTCACTAGTTTCTGCAGAAGGTATCCCAGTAAACCCTGTAGTTACTAAGAAAATGAGTGTAGGTTCACTAGTATCTGCACCATCCATTTCAGCTTCATTCTTACCAGGTACTGCTTCATTCACAGTGACAAACAACTATAACATGTCTTTAAGTGGAACATATACAAACGTTGATATTCTTTCTACTACAGCCACTGGTGCACCTGTGGATATTGCAGATACTGCAACAGGTCAACATTTAACTATTGATACAACAGCTACTATTAACGGGGCAGTACAAACTTTAGTAGCAACATTGAATAGCGACGGTTCTATCACTGTAACAGGTACTGCGAACGCAGCAGTTGATCAAGATGTTACATTTACTTTAACTGATACTGCTACATCTGCATCAACTACTGTAACACTTAACCTAAAAGCTACTCAATCTAACGGTAGCGACTTCACAGTTACAGTTAAATCTGTAAACTAAGTTGAGATATAGGCTGTTAGATTGGGTATTTGTAGAAGTCTTGTGGAGAGTGATCTCTACAAGACTTCTTTTGTTTATGTAATTGTATCCAATGGTATAACAATAAAATAAGACGATAATAGGAGGTTAAGTAATGAAACTAAAGATATGGATTAGCCTATTTCTAGTATTGCTGTTGGCGGTTGGTTGTTCAGCAAATGAAGAAAAGAAAGCGAACGAGCCAAAGAAGGAAGAAACAACGGTAAAAAATGAGCAAACAAATGAGCCAAAGCAAAATAAAGAATTGACAAAGAAACTGAAAGAAGAAAAGGGCGTACTTAATGGTCAAGTGTACACGCAAAACGGTATAGCAGTAGGAACGCTGGTGTTAGATAAGAAAGTAAGTAATGATGATGCAAAGAAATTAGCTGAAAAATACGCAAAAGAGCTAAAAGAAGAGTATAAAGATATGAAAGTAAACGTACAGGCTGTTCGTGGCGGAAAGAATGTTGCTAATATAACGTTAGAGTAAGGCTGAGCAATTAAAACTCTGCGGGGCTTTTCTTTTTGCCCAAATCCGTACCAAGCCTGATTTCAAATATATATTATGATTTTGAACCTACAGTCATAAGCCTCAATTCCTTTCGGGGAACTGGGGCTATTTTTATTTTAGGAGGGAAAAGGATGAGCAAGTATCAAACCAACAATCACCAACAGCTAGAATTGCTGGAAAGGGAGGTGCCTGCCAAGCAGCCGACGAAGCGTGTCAACATTGTCAGCCTGAAGCTTGTTCGGGAGGGGAGTGTGTTGTACAAGGAGCGCCAAATCAAATCTCCGGAAGATGCGTACAGGCTGCTGAAGCCGTTTCTTGTGGAAGCTGACCGTGAGAAGTTTGTCGTTGTTTGTCTAGACACGAAAAACTAGCCGACTGCCATCAACGTTTGCCATGTAGGGAGCTTGAACGCGAGTATTGTGCATCCGAGGGAGGTGATGAAGGCTGCCATTCTCTCCAACTCGGCTTCTATCATCGTCGCCCATAATCATCCCAGCGGTCATTGCGAGCCGTCGAGGGAAGACATCGAGGTAACGAAACGTCTAGTCGAGGCTGGAAGAATCGTCGGCATTGATGTGCTGGACCATTTGATTGTTTGCCATGAACGATATTTGTCCCTGAAAGAAAAAGGATATATTTGAGAGGAGACGAGAAGATGTTGCACATAGATTGGTTTGTAACGGCAATGAAAAGAACGTTCAACGTAGCAGTCAACATTGACGAGGTGGGCTATGAAGCGTATGAACTCTATCACGAAGAGCTGGACAACTATCTTGTGCCTGAAGAGCATCTGGAAAAGCTGCCGAATCCGCTGCTTTTTGAGACGCTAAGGTATGTCGATGAAAACCGGAATGAGTGGATAGCGGGTTTTGTAGGGGAGAAATTGTACGAGGTGTGGATAAAGAACGGGGAACGAATCGCTCAAAAGCGATACATCGAATGAAGAAGGGAACATTTCTAGAGGGAGGAAAAGAAAGGTGGATAAGTGGGATTTGTACATGGAAATTTACCAACTATTAAAACAGGGATTCAGTAAAGTTGCAGTGGCTAAAAAGCTAAACATCTCCCGAACAACGTTATATCATTATCTCCAACGGTCGCGGTACAGGAAACCGAAGCGCATCTACTCCGATAACGGCAAAATTTATCGCTCGGACCCCCTACAAAGTGAAGGCGGATGGAACGATTACGTTAAACAAACAGCTGTATGAGGTTCCGCCTCGATTTATTGGACAATCCGTAGAAATTCGGTATGATGAGCAAGGGGTGTATGTATACGAAGACGGCAAAGAAGCAGCGAAAGCGACGCTGGTGCGCATGCACGATAATGCCTACGTCAAACGACATCGATCGCCGTTTGCGGGGCTAGGAAAGGAGGCAGGAACGGATGTATAAAACGTTCTACAAGGAATAAGTATATGGTGTAGTTTGTGAAATCAAATACCCGGCCGATGGAATCATGCTGATTATGTCCAGTAGAGGGCGAAAATATAGCTAAAAATAGTGGTTTTAAGAATAAAAATGGAAGATTCTAAACTTACTTGACGGTTACACTACTCAAACTATTCCTCAGCTATAGATGCTTTAGATTCTTCTTGAAGATCCTACTTTTTTTGTTATGGCAAAGCTTTATACATCATTTTGCAGTTCAACGTTTGTACCTATACTTGTTGATATATGCTTTTGAGTCTGAAAAAAGCATTTTTAATTAATCGATTCAAATGATCGCTTTTGCGACGAGAATATTTGTTTGTCGAAAAATCAGGGGTATCATTTTTTGAAAATGTATATACTATGTATATACATTTTAGGTTGGGGGTGATATAATGTATTCAAAAGAACATTTAGAAAACAAAATAAACCAGAGTAAAGGGGTTGACTACATGTCTACAGTTATTGTTCAAAAATGGGGAAACAGTTTGGGCATTCGTATCCCAAAAGATGCTGCTGATAAAATAGGGATTAAACAAGGTTCCGAAATAGAATTAAATGTGATTGGAAATGAAGGTATCATCACATTAAAGCCAAAAAGAACACGGAAAAAATACACACTGGAAGAACTAATATTACAGATTACACCTGAAAATCGACACGAGGAAATTGATTTCGGGATGGAAGGGCGTGAATTGATTTAATGCCAGCAGACGTGCCAGAGAGAGGCGATTTTGTTGTTTTAAACTTCAATCCACAAGCTGGTCATGAGCAGGCTGGGAGAAGGAATGCTATTGTTTTATCGCCTAAAGAATTCAATCAAGCAACAGGATTTATAGCTGTTTGTCCGATTACCAATCAAAAGAAGGGTTATCCTTTCGAAGTGGATTTACCAAAAGAAGGAATATACCTTAATAGCGATGGCTATCCAATAACAGGGGTAGTTTTAACTGATCAGATTAAATCATTGGATTGGAAAGCTCGTAATCTAAAAATTTTAAAGAAGTATAATCCAGAAGATGCACAAATTGAAGAAATAGATAAAATCATTGATGAATGCCTAGCGAAAATAGAAACATATCTGACTTGACATGATCTTTTCTCTTTCAGAAAGGGATTATCGAAACTGTTCCTTGGAGAGAAAATTCTCCAAGGAACAGCTTTTTTAGGAGGAATAAGTACAACGTAGTTCTCGATATCACGGGATGCCACAGTTTCTATAAGTAATCCAGTATATCTGTATTTAATCATGGAAAATTTGATTTTAAACGGTTAATCATGTTCAGTGTTTCTCGACTATATACATGCACTTTAAAATGATAACTTCTGTATGAACACCTTTTTCCATGGTTATACTGCTCCTAAATACCCACGTATAAAAGGAGCGGAAATGACATGAAACGTCTTAAAATTACAAATGATCACGGTTGGACGCCTCGAACACTTCGGAAACAAGAACGGAAAATCAAAGATGCTTCTCTTCGTATTCGGGTAACTGCCGTTCGCCTCGTCATGGAAGGGTTTCTTGGAAAAGATGTCGCAAAAATGGTTAATCTATGCCGCCAATCGGTTTCCTTCTACGTCGAACGGTTTAATGAAGGTGGGCTCGATCATTTACTCGATCGCCGCTTGCCACCTGGTCGCTTGCCATTTCTTACGGAAGAACAACAACAGGAAATCAGACAACTGATATTAACTACCACCCCTGTGGATGTCGGCTGGGGCATTTCTTCGTCATGGAACACACGTATATTGCAATCTTACATCCAACAAACTTATGGCGTTTCGATGTCACGAGAAGGCATTCGCAAGTTGTTGCATCGTCTTCGTTTGTCATGGACACGCCCGACCTATAAGCTCGTCAAAGGCGATCCAGTGCTTCAAGCAGCCTTTGAAAAAGAACTCGAGTTTATAAAAAAAACTAATCACGGAAGAAATCGTTCTTCTTCATGTGGATGAGACGCATGTTCGTGCATATCAAGCACTTCGTACGACATGGGCAGAAGTAGGGAATCAAAAACAAGTGCCAAGCTACGGTCACCACGCCCATGTTTCCATTTTTGGTGGAGTCGACTTGCAACAAGGCGATGTCTTGTTTCATCGCGCATCATCCGCCAATGCTGAAACGTTCCTTGACTTTTTGCGCCTGTTGAAAGAAAAATATTCCGATCGATTTATCGTGCTTGTGTTGGACAATGCGCGTATTCATCATGCCAACATGGTGCAAGCTTTTCTGGATGGAGAGGAAGGCAACGCCTTTCACTTTATTTTTCTACCGCCGTATTCGCCTCATTTGAATCCGATTGAACGGTTGTGGAAGTGGCTGAAAGACGAAGTCATCGCCAACGTCCTACATAAAGATCAAAAGGACATCGCCCAGTCGATTACTCGGTTTGAACAACATGTCTTACAGCACCCAGATGAGGTATTACGCCGCATGGGTTGTGCTGCGTGAACCAGGGGTTAAAATGTCAATTTGGATGTATATAGATGAAGTCGTGCAATGTTTACAAGGTCAACAACTGCTTTCTTCAATCGTTCCCCTTTCTTCAGCCCCTGAAGTTCTACCGACCAATCATCGCGACTTTCGCCATATTATCGGTCAAGATCATGCCAAGTATGCTTTGGAAGTTGCAGCGGCAGGGGAGCATAACGTGCTAATGGTTGGGCCGACGAGGTGCGGGAAGAGTTTGTTGGCGGAAACGTTTCCGATGATTTTGCCGCGTCTGTCTCACGAAGCTCAGTTGGAAGTGATTAGTTTATATCAACTAGCGGGAGAACCGAAAAACGATTCCTCTCCACCGTTTCGTCATCCGCACCATTCGGCATCGGCGGTGGCGCTGATTGCCGAAGGAGCTCAGCCGAAGCCAGGGGAAGTTTCACTTGCCCATCGTGGCGTGCTATTTCTCGATGAAATGGAAGAATTTACAAATAAGACGTTTGATATGCTCCGATAGCCGTTAGAAACAGGAAAGGTAACGATTCGTCGCGTTTCGTCGACGGTGACGTATTCAGCAAATTTTATTTTTCTCGGGGCAATGAATCCATGTCCATGCGGACATTTCGGTTCGAAAAAACGATATTGCTTATGCAGCCCGAAACAAATTCAAGCATATCGTCGGGGCATTTCCGAACCAATTTATTACAGCATCGACGTATTGTTATCTTTAGAAGCAGTTGATTTGACTAAATCGCCGAAACAAATAACGTGTTCGGAAGCCATTCGCAGTCGGGTGGAGGCGGCGCGCGCAAAACAGTATGAACGAATATGGGGAAGAGGTAACGAACGGACGTGTGCCAATCGATGTGCTGTTTGCGACAAGCCGACTGACAAAAGGACAACAGCAACTGCTTCAGCATTGGTCGTCTACATACGGACTGGAGCAACAGCGTGCGAACAAAAATCATTCGCCTCGCTCGCACGATCGCCGATCTAGCAGGAACGGGTGACATCACAGATGAAGCACTATGGAAGGCGCTGACGTTTCGGCGGATGAACGAAGGACGGAAAGAAAGGAATGTGGAGGGAACGATGCCCGACACCTAAACAATAATTGTGCTATAATAGATGACAGGGAGGTGAAGGCGATGAATGATCTGAGAGAAATGTTGCGGTCGGTTTTGCAGGAGGAATTTAAGCCGATTCACGAACGCCTTGATCGTCTCGAAGGAACAGTCACGGAATTGCAAGAAGGTCAAAAGGCGTTGCAGCGAGATGTCACTCAGCTTCAACATGGGCAGCAAAAGTTAGAAACAGACGTGGATCATATGAAACAATCGCTTGGAAATATGGAAAAGACCCAGCAGCAAATTCTCGAAGAGCTACGCACATCGAAAAACAATCAAGCACTTATGCTAAACGATTTAACAAGCATCAAAAAGTCGGTTGATGTAACCGTTTCATATTTGCAGCGTAGATCGGATGTGATGTTTGACAAAGTGATCGAACACGAGAAAGAAATTTTAAACTTAAAAGCTCGCTTGCCAAACTAACTCCCTGTGGGAGCTATTTTTTTGGCGTCGTTTTTTTAAAAGGTAAGAAAGTATAAAATTTTGCAATTAGGGCTGTCTTGCTTCGAGCGCCATCGATCTAAGGCTTTTCCTCCTCATAATTGTTAGTGTATACAAAAGCGGGAAGTTCAATTATTGGATATCCCTCTTTCCTACAAAACGGCTAGAGAGGGTGTCCCATAAAGGAATAGGAGCACCCATTCTTCATTCATCTCACCGTCGATATTTCAATCCCAAGCGGCAAGGCAGCTCCGCCTGCATGCATGAATTCAAGCACGAGAACGTCTTGAGGGGAAAAGACGGTATAATCGATATACGCTGATTGAGTAATCGGCCGAAGTGGTGGAATTAAATGAACGACGCCGTTTATTTTCACAGCTCCACAATATGCGCCGCCGCGTCCGCTAAAGCGTAAGCGAATGGTTTTCATTTCTCCGCTTTCGTTTTGAATCGGGATCGATACGCGATATGTGAAGCCGTAATGCCCCGGGTTGTGCACGGTTTGTGCCGGATCGCTTAGTGCATGAGAGACTGATAGTAGATGATCCGTTTTTCCGTTTGATATGCTGTAGGCGACTGGTTCATTGCCGATCGTATATGCTGGCAACGACGCTGATAGCGTTGTTCCCTTCCATACGCCGCGCGGATGGGTTGCATATGAGTCGAGCGGTGCAAGCGTAGGCGAAACGGTTGAAAAGTTAGCTAAAGAACTTGTTACGATCGTTCGTATGCGATAGTTGGCCATTTCGCCTTCTTGTTGAACGGTAAAGTCGTATAGAAAGCCGAGCTGTTGGTTGTTTGAAACGTCAAATGCTTGAATGACGGCGCTCGTTCCTGCCTTCACTTTTATTGTTGGAACGGCTGTGAGCGATTGGCGCAATACTGCCTCTGCAATCGGCAAGCCGACATCGTAATGTCCCCAACTGTTCGGGCTTGTCCGAAATGTTCCTTTTCCATTTGCGACGACAAGGTCGTTAGATGGAGAGCGATTATCGATCACAATCGCAACGGAAGCCCGTTGCCCCAACAGATTGGTGTGCCAGCCGAACACACGATGATCAATCGTTTGTTGCCGCTCGCGAACGTCATCTATCGCTAACGTTGCTTGGCGATTTGGCACTGACTCTGTTGTAAGCAGTTCTGGATTGTCGCTAATGAGTAAACGCCGTTCGCCAGCAACGGCCGGTGTATGAACATGTTGCGGTGCGGTGATTGTTGTTTCTTCGATAGGTAACATAGGGCTTCGAAATGTCGTTCGCGGGATCGTGAAAAACATATTTGCTCCGCTCGTCGACATTTGTGCCCCAAATATGTTCATAATCCAAGAAGCTGACACGTACCATTCGTCATTTAAACGAATAGGTGCGAGCGTAGTGATCATTTCATGGTCATCGACGATCACTTCCCTTTTTCCGGCAGTAATCGTCATTTGCCCGCGTGACAGGCGAACCGTCATCGTTTCATCTGTTTCGATCCAGTCGACATTCACATCGATGGCGGTTAATAGTTGTTTTAGCGGAATGTATGTATAGACGCCATCGGTCATCGCACCGCTTCCGATTTTTGTTTCATTCACATACACAGAAAAAGAGCTTCGCTTCAACCCGTTCCATGAAATACGCACTTCTTTCCCCGTCCATTGCACGTTGGCATCCAGCGCTTCCGACACGAATCGGATCGGGACAAAAGTTCTTCCTTGATGAATGAATGGCGATACATCAAGCGCCACAGGCTGGCCGTTGATGGTTGCGGTCGCTGACTGTACTTGGAGAATAATCGTCTTTTTATTTTTTTGTACAGTTACAAATCTTGTTGCTGCATCCCAATGTACAGTCGCCCCTGTCGACTGAGCGATAGCTCGAAATGGAACGAGAATGCGGTTTTGCACCATGATGGGCGGTACGTCCGTCTGCATTATTTTTCCGTTTGACGTAATCGGAATATGAACAGACCGAACGCTTGATGCTTGGGCATCCGTTGTCATACACGACAAGCTAATAAGCGCAACGGCTACATATCCGATAAGTTTTTTTAACAAAATATCCACTCCTTCCTAATTCCTAACACATTATACCATATTTATCTCTTTTGTCACGCGTGTTAAAAAATGGATTAGAAAAGCGTCCTACCATGACGGTTAGGACGCCTTTCGTTTATTGATTCATGATCGTTATTCTTCCTTCAACAGTTGGGATCGGCTTATTCGATTGCAAGTAGTTCATCACAACGGTGCTTAACAGCTCACCGCTATCAAACTCGATCGTGCTTGCTTTGATCATCTCGTATCCGTCGCCGCCTTTTGCGATAAAGTCGTTTGTTGCGACGGTGTATGTTTTTGTTTCATCAAGCGGTTGTCCGTTAATTTGAACGGATGTAACGCGCGATCCGGCTGGTTTTGTTGCATCAAATGTGAAACGAATGCCTGACACGTGCGGGAAGCCTCCATTTTGTTCAGGATAGAGGCGCACGCCGTGTTCAAGCGCTTTTTTCAAATCTGCTCCGCTCATCGATACTTTCACAAGTGTATTGGCAAATGGCAACGTTGTCAAAATGTGATTGCGCGTCACATCTCCTTTTGGAATAGAAGCGCGAATCCCACCACCATTTGTAATCGCCACATCGGTTTGAAGAGCATCCCGCATCGCATCAGCAACGAGATTGCCGAGATTTGTTTCTTTCGTGCGCACGTTTGCGCGCTCGCCATCTAAGTTAACGTCAATGGTTGCGATCACTTGTTGTAGTGTCGAATCTGTTGTATTTTTGTACGTGTCTACGATGGAACGGACAGCGGCATCTTCTTGTTTTGCTGCATGATCGCGATATAAGAAGCCGTTGACACCGATCAGTTTGCCTTTGTAAAATAACAAGTTTGTTTGTCCGAGCGCTTTTCCGTATTCAAACGCTTGAGAAACATATGCGTATTTAAACTTTTTCGGCGTTTCAATCGTATCGTGGCTATGGCCGCCAAGAATGACATCAATGCCAGATACGTTGTTCGCCAGTTTTTCATCTGTTTGTAAACCGGAATGCGATAGCACAACGATATGATCGGCTTTTCCTTTTAATTCACTTACGAGTTGTTTTAATGTCGCTTCTTCATCGGCGAATGTAATGCCGACAATGCCAGCAGGGTTTGTTTTTACTGCTGTATCTGTCGCTGTTAAACCGACAAGCGCAATTTTTTTGTTGCCGACTTGTTTAATCGTATAAGCAGGCAAAAACGGTTGTCCGTTTTTGTAAATATTTCCGCTAACGACTGGAAATTGAACAGCTTTTGTTAACTCAAGCAAACGGTTTTGCCCATAGTTGAAATCGTGGTTTCCAGGCACCATCGCGTCATATTTCATTGCATTCATCAGTTCGACGACTGCCTGTCCGTTATTTAAGTTGACGTATGTCGTGCCGTGAAATGTGTCGCCTAAATCGACGAGGAGCGTTTGTTTATTTTTTTGGCGCATATTTTGGGCGATTTTAGCGATTTTCGCAAATCCCATTTCCCCGTTTTTTTCGTTCGCAATAATGCGGCCATGTGTATCGTTTGTATGAATGAACGTAATTTTTTCAATGTTCGTTTCGTAACGCTTTAAAATGGCTTTCGTTTGCTCAGCTGTGAGCCATTGTTGTGGTCGAATTGTTTTGTCGCTATATCCATGAAGCAAACCGAGGTGAAGTGCTGCAGCGAGCGATTGTTTTGCCCAAGGTTTTGTCACTTCTCCATCTTTGTACAATTTGAATACGTTCGTTGCATAGTGATGACGAAGCTGTAACGAACGAATGAGAAAGACATACGCTTGTTCGCGTGTTAATTTTTCATTCGGTGCAAATGTCGTTTCTGTCTTTCCGCTTGCGATGCCAAGACGAACGGCCGCTTCGACATAAGGGGCTAGCTGTGGGTCAACGTCTGTAAAAGGAAGATCTTTTACTTCGCTTTTGACATCGACTCCAAGCGTCGTAATGAGTTGTTGGATAAACTCCCCGCGCGTTACATGCTCGCTTGCTTCTGACGTTTGCGGTTGAAGTACAAAAGCAACGACTAACATACAGATGAGCATGAACCGCTTTTTCATTTTGTGCATACGTTTTCCTCCTCTACTTAATTATGAATCTATTAAATTATAACAAAATTTTATAAATTCTTTTTACTAAAATGTTAAAAAAATATTATTTTTTAGTTAAATGACTACTTTTATACAAGTGTCGTTTTTGTCTATTCATGTCGAAGTGGACGCGCTACAATGGAAGTACGTAGGAGGTGGCAAGTGTGAGCAGATGGTTATGGCTATGTGTTGTTTTCTTTTTATTCCCTTGTGGTGTTCAAGCGGATGAAAAAGAGGAATGGGTCGTGCAAGTGCGGCATCCGTCTAACTTCTCCGATATTCAATCATATGTGTTAGATACGGTCGGAACGTTTGCGAAAGTGTCGGTAACAGAAGAAGAACGAGTAATGATATCTCGCTTGCCGTTTGTTTTAAAGATGGAGAGAAATGATACGAAACGGGCGGCTATCAATGATCCATTGTTTTCAGAGCAATGGTCTTTGCCTATGATTAATTGGCATATGCCCTCGCTTACATCGGTCAATCGGCTAATTGGAAAAAGGATGATTGTTGACGGACAAGAAGAAGTGTATGACGGAGAGGAGTTTTTCGGTGAACATATCGTCATCGCACTTGGAGAAGAAACATTATCTCGCCTTTCTGTTACAGTCGATCATATCGAAGGACCATGGCGTATAGAAGTTCAAAATGAGAAAGGAGAAAGATTAGGGGCGAATGAAGGAGAGCTTTCTCGCCTTGATGTCCTTGTCCCTCGCCATTCTTCAACAATTCATCTATATGTTGCGGCGCCAAATTGGACGCATCCTCCGCGCATCGTCGAATTGAAAGGTGTGAATCATGTTGTTGTTGCTGTGGTTGACTCAGGCATCGTGCTTCATGAAGACTTTGGAGATCAAATCTTATACAGTTTAAGCGTTGATTATGCGGAAAACAAGCGATATGCGGATGATACGTTTGGGCATGGGACGCATGTGACAGGCATTTTCGCTGCTAGCGTGAATAACGGCAAAGGAATAGCAGGACTGATTGGGGATGCGCCCGTAGATATTTTGCCGATTAAAGTGTTAGACCGTTACGGGGTCGGCGGTGACTTTGAAATTGCCAAGGGGGTCAAATACGCGCTCGAGCACGGCGCTTCGATTATTAATTTAAGCTTAGCCGGCCAAGGAGAAACGGAAGTGTTAAAAGCGGTCATTGAAGAAGCTGTCAAACGTGGCGTGCATGTTGTGGCAGCGGCTGGAAATAGCCATATGCCAACGACAAATATTTATCCAGCTAGCTACCATGGAGTCATTACGGTAGCGGCAGTTGATCGACAACAAGTGCCGCTTTCTATTTCGAATTATGGTTGGGAGATCGAAGTGAGCGCACCGGGGGATTTTTTAATGAGCACATATCCATCAGGTTATTGGGCGATGCGCGGCACGTCGATGGCTGCTCCGCACGTGTCGGCTCTGTTGGCTGTATTGCGTGCGACATACCCAGAAGAAGATGCCCTTCAGCTTCGCAAACGTTTATGGAAAACAGCAAAAGATGTGCATTGGCGAGGATACGATATATATACAGGGTATGGAATCATTCAATGGCAACAAGCGCTTGCGTTATCGGCGCCGTCAAACATCGACTGGCTGAACTTTCGTCCGGGACAGCCTATTGAAAAAAATCGCACGTATATTTTAGGCTTGTCTTCGCGTTTTGTAGGGAAAAATGGTCATCTTTTTGTGAATGGAAAACTTGTTCATTCGTTCGTTATTCATCAGGAGATGATGTCGTTTCGTTTGTTTGATTTAGCGAAACAACAAGGAGATGTGGCGGTTGTCATCACAGATGAACAACGACGAGTGATCGCTTCCGATATTCGTGCTGTTCCCATTCGACCAACGCCGTTTTCCGATGTAAAGAAAACATATTGGGCGTATAGCGATATTTTACAGGCGCAACAACTTGGGATGATACGCGGTTATGAAGATGGTACGTTTCGTCCAAATACTCCTTTAACGCGCCGAGAAAGCATTGTGATGCTTGCCCGCCTGTTCGGTTGGGGGGCACCTTCTATCTTGCACTCTCCTTTTTCCGACGTGCCATTGACAGCGACGAATGCGCTGTTAGTAGCGACTGCAGCGGAAAAAGGAATTGTAAAAGGAACAGGAGGAAAAGCATTGTTACATGAGCAACTGACGCGCGGACAGTTTGCTTTACTTCTCATGCGTGCACTTCAACTAGAAAACGAGCCGATTCGGTCTGTTTATCCATTTCAAGATGTAACACAACAAGATATATGGAAAGCGGTGCAGTTGTTAGCGGAACGAGGGATTGTCGCGAAAACCCCGTATTTTCATCCGAATGAACCTGTGACAAGAGCGCAAATGTGCGCCTTGCTTGTACGCGTTTCGACACTTATCCGACAATATTCGACAAAAACAGCATAAAAAAAGCCCCACCGTTTCCAAATTGGTGGGGAGGCTGACTTAGCAACCAAAACCTTATCGCATAAGTAAGTATAGCCGTTTTTTTAAAAAAAATCACCACAAAAATAATAACTTCGTTGTATAAAATTGTCTTTTTGTGTCGTTTTTTGTCGAAAAAAGATAGAGACGTGTCGAAAAGAAAATATGCTTGATCGGGTATGGAAAAGGTTAGGATTGTTTGTTATGCTTAATGATAGAAAAATGTCGAAAGGGAGAAGAATATGCTGGGGAAACGTCACGTATATTGTTTGTTGATCGTTTTTCTTGCTTTTTTTTCTGTTCCCTTGCATAGTTGGGCAAATACAGAATTAAAGCAAGAAAGACGATTTGTCGATGTTGGAGACGATCATTGGGCAAAAAATGAAATTGATTTTTTAGCAAATGCGCAAATGATTAACGGTTATCAAGCTGGGCAAATATTTGAGTTTCGTCCAGCGCAGTCGGTGACGCGCGCAGAAGCAGCGAAAATGATAGTGAGCGCCCTTGGACAGGCGGAGTGGAAAGATGGGGCATTGCCGTTTCAAGATATTCCGGTGAATCATTGGGCGCGGGGCTGGATTGCCCGGGCGGTGCAGCTTGGCATTATGGGGGGAGACGGTACGGCGAATTTTCGCCCAAATGACAGTCTTTCTCGGGCGGAAATGAGCATCGTTCTCGTTAATGCTTTTTCCCTTGCAAGTAAAGGGGCAGCAGTCGAGGAAGCAACCGTATTTGAAGATACAGAAGGACATTGGGCAATCAGGCATATTAACCGTCTATACTATCACGGGATTGCTAATGGTCGAGACGGCCGATTTTTCCCAAAAGATGCCGTATCCCGTGCTGAGTTTGCAACGTTATTGGCTCGGACGATTAACGACCAGTTTCGTTTGCCTTTGCCGGATTTAATTGAACAAGGAAAAACGAACATTCAAGGAATGGTGACGGTTTCTACGCTTAATGTGCGGCAAACGCCGTCAACGGCAGGGGCGCTTGTCGGAACATTGCAAAAAGGACAAGTTGTGGATGTGTACGATATAAACGGTTATTGGGCAAAAATTGCTTATAACGGTCAGTTTGCTTACGTGCATAAAACGTATTTAAAATTGCGAAATATCGAGGGCTCCCCTGTGAAAGGGCGCATTATCGTCGTCGATGCGGGGCACGGCGGAAAAGATCCCGGTGCGATGAGCGGAGGAGCGAACGAAAAAACGATTGTGCTTGAGGTGGCGAAATTCGTAAAAGAAAAACTTGAAAAAGCAGGCGCAACCGTTATTATGACGCGCGAGACAGATGTTTATCCGACGCTGCAAGATCGTGTGAATATTGCGAAAAACAGCTACGCGGAAATGTTTGTCAGCATTCATACAAATTCGGCGGCGAACACAAGTGCGAAAGGTGCTGAAGTATATTACGATTCATCGACAAATCCAAACAGTGAAGAAAGTAAAAAGCTAGCACAATATATTCAAGAAGAAATTGTGCGCATGGCAAATATGGTCGATCGTGGAGTAAAAAATAGCGGATTATACGTTTTACGCAACAACACGGTGACAAGTGTGCTCGTGGAGCTAGGATTTATTTCAAATGCTGAAGATCGTGCCAAATTGACATCGGCTGAATATCAAAACATATACGCAGAAGCGATTTATCAAGGAATTGTGAAATACTATACGTCACAATAACGGGGGTGATGTTTTGAAAAGATGGATTGTTTTCATTAGTTTGCTTTTCCTTGCGGCATGCGAGCAAGAGTATGCTGGAGCAAGTGAAGAGCAAGAAATTGCGACAGCACCGTGGACGGAGCAGCAGTTAGCGGATACAAATAGCCGTATGAATCAAATCGATGACAAAATGAAACAATTGGAGCAGGAGTTAGCTAAAATAAAAGTAGCTGCCGATTCTCCGCAAGTGTTTAAAGATGTACCGATTGATCATTGGGCGTATGTTCATGTTGTTCGATTATATCGTCAAAATATTGTTGGCGGTGTGGGGGCTGGCTTGTTTGCTCCAAATCAAGCGATTACGCGTGCGCAAGCAGCAACAATGCTTGTTAGGGCATTTCAACTTCCGCTATCGAATAAGCCATCGATTTTTGCGGATGTCCCAAATTCTCATCCGTTTGCCCGCGAAATTATGACGGCGTATGAGGCTGGCTTTGTCGGAGGGTATCCAAACAATCGCTTTGCCCCTCAAGAGTCCATGAAGCGAAAACATATGGCAATGATTATTCAACGTGCTTTTCGCTTGCAAGCAACGTCAGCGCCATATGCAGGGTATAAAGATGTAACAAACGGAACAGAAGGGGCACTAGAAATTCGCATCATTTCCCAACACGGTATTGCGGAAGGAAACAATGGGCTCTTTTATCCAGAACAATCGACGACCCGCGCTCACTTTGCTACATTTATGGATCGAGCGCTGCAAAAGAAATAGGCTGTGCACATGCACAGCCCTATTTTATTTTTTTCACTTCAATGCCTTTATAGTAGTACTTTAAAATTTGGTCGTACGTAAATCCTTTTTCCGCCATTGAGCGTGCTCCCCATTGGCTCATGCCGAGCCGATGCCCCCATCCGCTCCCTGTGAATGTAAATTCCGTTGGGGCGGTTGGATAGTACATTGTTTCGTTCTCTGTACGAATGGACGCATTTCCGCCCGAAATGATCGTCTGTCCGCTGTTTGTTTGAAGTGTGTAGCCGACGATATGATCGATCGTTTGTTCCGAACCGTCCGCAAGTTTTACTTTCACGTTGGCATTTCCCTTGACATCGAAGGAAATACTTTTTAATGAAACGCCAAAAAATGAACGGAACGCATCAGCGGATGACACAAACGAAGGCCGCGCTTGCACGGTACGTTTTTGTCCTGTGGCTGGATTGTACACGGTCGCTTCTATTTGTTGTACGCTCCTTGCATTCGTTTTTTGCGTCACACGAAGCGACACGACCTGTTCGTTTGTCAGCTTGAATTTTGATGATACAACGTTTGTTGCCACTTTTGCATTCCATCCGTAATGCGGATTGCTTGCATGGCGATCGTACGGATCGGCAACAGAACGGATGTACGGAACGATGCTGCTCCATACATTTTCGCTATTTTCTGTATTTCCGCCTGAGCTTGAGTGAAAATAAGCAGAAATCGGCTCGTTTTCATATGTGGCATACACGCCCGCTGTTTCGTTGACTGCTGCGGTAGTTGTTGCTTGCTCTTTTGATTTCCCGCCGTACACTTGGCTCGCAACTGTCATTTGTAAAAAAGATGACCTTTTCAATTGGGCATACGCATAGCTGCGTGCAGCGACAGCTTGTGCTTTTAACGCTTCTTTATGCCAAGAAGCAGGCATTTCTCCAGGGACAACACCTTTTAAGTAGTCTTCCATGTCTAACGTATTAAATAAGTTTGGTGCTGTCGGTCCTGGTATAATTTCAAACGATCCGCGATATTTCACAGGTGCTGATGTGCCATTGGCTTGTTGAATGCTGCTAATCGTGACATCATGTTGGTCGTTTCTTGTCACTTCATCTAATAAAAAACCGCTTGTCGATGTGTAAGAAACGTCATTGACCGTTGCGACGACTGTTCCGTTCGTTTGCGAAAAGGCAATCGGATTTGTAAATGGGATCACTTGTTTCGTTTTTAGATCAATGAGTTGATAGTTTCCGTTTACCGTCGCAAGAAACGTTGCTGTCGGCAATAGTTTTACCTTCACAGGAGTTGGATACGTTGTTGCATGAACGGACGTTGGGATAAAAAGAAACATAGTGAAAGCAGCTATGATCCATCGAATGCTTTTCATTGTTATTTCGCCGCCTCTAGTTGTTGTTTCAAGTTCTCGACTTCTTGTTCGAGTTGTTGAACGCGCTGTTCTAGTTTTGTGACGCGCTCATTTAGCGGATTTATTTTTGCTAGCACCCATTCTACACTTGCTAAAACAGGTTCGCTGTTTGCTAGTGCTTTTGATGCGGATACCGTCAGCATCGCAGCAAGCAACATCATGATGATCGTTCTTTTTCTCACCGTTTTCTCCTCCCTCATTTCTATCTATCTCACATTATAACAAATCATTTCAGCAAAAAGGACGAAAATGTAACAAAATTCTAGTTTTCTATTTTCCATTTGTCGATTTTAAAATTTATGGTATAATGTCTCATAGGTTTGTGAAAAGAGATGGTAGAAAGTGTCACTTTTTGAACAATAATTGATTGAAAAATCGGGAATGCTAACGAATAGGGAGGTTTCCTATGGTTTATTTCACCTTGTTTCTTTGTTTTATTTTATCTGTACTCGTTACACCTATCGTCAAATGGTTGGCGTTTCGAATTGGTGCAACGGACAAGCCAAATCAGCGGAAAGTACATCAAAAAATTATGCCGCGTTTAGGCGGGTTAGCGATTTTTATTAGTTTTATCATCGGCTATTTTGTATTGAAACCAGCTAGCCCATATGCGACAGCGATTGTCGTTGGTGCGACAATCATCGTATTCACGGGAGTACTTGATGATATATATGAGTTGCCACCAAAGTGGAAGCTGCTCGGTCAAATTATTGCTGCGATTGTTGTTGTATATGGGGGCATTCGCATTGACTTCATCAACTTGCCGTTTGGCGGCCATCTACAATTCGGGATATTGAGCATCCCGATTACGATGCTTTGGATTATCGGCATTACAAATGCGATTAACTTAATTGACGGTTTGGATGGTTTAGCTGCCGGCGTATCGTCCATTGCTCTTGTTACGATTGCTGGAATGGCAGCGACGATGGGCAATACGTATGTGTTCGTCTTTGCAATGAGTTTATTGTTGCTTGGAAGTACGCTCGGCTTTCTTTTATATAATTTCCATCCAGCGAAAATTTTTATGGGCGATACAGGGGCGTTATTTTTAGGTTATATGATCTCAGTGTTATCGCTTCTCGGTTTTAAAAACGTTACGGTGTTTTCGTTAATTATCCCGATTTTGATTTTAGGGGTTCCTATTTCAGATACGCTATTTGCCATCGTCAGACGCATCGTTAATAAGCAACCGTTATCGGCGCCAGATAAATCGCATTTGCATCATTGTTTATTGCGTCTCGGATACAGTCATCGTCAAACGGTGTTAATTATTTATGGCATGGCAGCGATGTTTGGTGTTGCGGCAGTTGTATTATCGAAAGCAACGATGTTTGGTGCATTAGTTGTCATTGCGTTCGTGTTGCTTGTCGTTGAGCTTGTTGTCGAGAAAATTGGGCTTGTCGGTAAAGATTATCGCCCGCTGTTGAAAATGGTTCGCGGCATGAGGAAAATTTCATAAAACGAAAAAAGGGTGTTCGACGGAACACCCTTTTCTTATTCTTGCGCGAATTGTTCTGTTTGTGCTTGATAAGATGATACATCAAGATGTGTTTTTAACGTTTGCTTAATTTCATCTACGGTTGCTTCATCAAGTCGGTAATAATATACGCCGCTAATGCGTGCGTCTTCTCCTTTGAGATGAAGCGTTTCAATGTTTGCGCCTGTCCCTTTTGTTGCATAAGCAAAAAAGCCTTTCATTTCCTCAAACGTTAAGTTCGTCGTCATATTTTTCCCGACAGCTTCCATCACATCGTCAAATTTTGTGAGCGATTTTACGTTCATCGCTTTTTTGAAGATTGCTTTCATCAGTTCTTGTTGACGTTTGCCGCGCTCGATGTCGTTGTCATATTTACGTGTTCTCGCAAGCGCCAGCGCTTCTTCGCCATTTAATGTTTGTAAGCCTGGTTTTAAATAAATCGCGTCTTTCCGATCGTGTGAATCCATTTCGCGAAGTTCGTAAGGGACATCAAACTCAATGCCACCGAGTTCGTCAACGACATCAACAAACGCTTCAAAATTCATTTTGACGTAATAGTCAACTGGGATATCAAGCAATTCTTCAACCGTTTCGACCGTTGCTTTTACCCCGCCGTATGCATGGGCGTGCGTAATTTTATCGTATTTTTTCTCGATTGGAATGTATACGTAAGAGTCGCGTGGGATGCTAAGCAATTTTACCGTTTTATCTTTTACGTTAAATGTCGCAAGGACAAGCGCATCGGAACGTACTGCCCCCATTCCTCTCTGTTGGCGAATGTTGCTGTCGTCTACGCCGATAAATAAAACAGAAATGTTATCGGAATTCGGATCCACTTCTTTTATTCGCTTTTCTGATTTTTCGCGTCCATCAATTTGTTCGAATGACTGTTGAATGACGGACTGTGCTTTGTTGAAAAGAAACGTCGCGTACGCCCCTCCGCCGATGATAAGAAGGAGAAATGGCAGTACAACAAAGGTCCATATTTTTCTTCGTTTTTTCTTTTTCCTCATATATGCTCGTCTATTTTGCATTTTCGTTCCCCTTTTTTCAAAAGTTCAACAAATATCGACATGTAAACAATCATCATTTTACAAAATTTTTATGCAGCCGTAAACGAAAATTTTTTACTGCACGACGTCAAACTCGACGTATACATGCTCGCCATCTGTGATGGTGCTTTTCCCATTAGTCAGTTCTGTCATCCATGCGCGGAATTCGTCCTTTTGTTTTTCTTCGACGTATGTGTCAATTGTGACATGCTCGGCATAATGAATGTCTTTTATCGTATAAATAGAGGCGCGTAGTTCATTTTCGACTTTCCCGAGCCATGTGTAGTCAATTGTTGTATGCATGATGCGCATCAGTTTACGTTCGACAATGCCTGCGGCTTTTAGTCCTTCTGTCACCGCTTTTCCGTAGGCGCGCACAAGGCCACCAGCGCCGAGTTTAATACCACCAAAATATCGTGTCACAACGACGACGGTGTTTTTTAGTTTTTTCTTTTTCAACACTTCGAGCATCGGAACGCCTGCCGTGCCGCTCGGTTCTCCATCATCGTTTGCTTTTTGAATGTGATCGTGTTCGCCGATCATATATGCGGAACAGTTATGCGTTGCATCCCAATGTTTTTTCTTGATTTGTTGGATAAAGCGAATCGCTTCTTCTTCTGTTGTTGCGCGTTCAGCGTAACAAATGAAGCGCGATTTTTCAATGATGATTTCTGCCTCTCCATATCCTTTTACCGTATAGTATGCCTCTAACAACGTGTAATCACCTCGAATGATTATTGGAATGTTGTGCGTTTGCTGTCGAAAAATGCTGATAGAAATAGGTGAAACATGTTATAATGAAATTATAAAACGATATGTAAAATGTTCAAAGTAAGAAGAATATTCAAATAAAAGTCAGAAAAGTCATTTTGCTTGACTTTTGGTCATTTTTCCTTTAGGTGGTGTATATGTCCAATAAAAAAATAAATGCAAAAGAGCTCGACCGAATTGTAAAAAAAATGATTGAAACGGTCGACCAAAGTAAAGCGGAAATTTTTCATATTAGCGAACAGTCGCGCAAAGAACATGAGCGTTTGCTTGAAGAGCTCCGACAAACGAAAGAGGAAGTAAAACGCGTCATTTCTCAAACGGATGATTTAGAGATGAAAACACGGTTCGCACGCCAGCGGCTGTCCGACGTCAGCAAAAACTTCTCTCGCTATACGGAAGATGAAATTCGCCAAGCGTATGAGAAAGCGCATTCGCTACAAATGGAACTAGCGATGGCGCAAGAAAAAGAAAAACAGCTGCGCCAACGCCGCGATGAGTTGGAAAGAAGGCTAGCTTCTGTGAAAGAAACGATTGAGCGAGCGGATCATTTAATTGGCCAAGTGACGGTTGTGCTAAACTATTTGAATGGGGATTTCCGCGAGCTGAGCGAGTTTATTACTGGCGCAAACGAAAAGCAAGAATTTGGACTTCGTATTATCGAGGCACAAGAGGAGGAGCGGAAGCGATTGTCGCGGGAAATTCATGATGGACCTGCGCAAATGCTCGCGAACGTCATTATGCGCTCCGATTTAATTGAGCGCATTTACCGCGAGCGAGGTGCGGAGGAAGCGATTCGTGAAATGCGCGATTTAAAAAAAATGGTGCGTTCTGCTTTATACGAAGTGCGCCGCATCATTTACGATTTACGGCCAATGGCGCTTGATGATCTCGGTTTAATTCCGACGTTAAAAAAATATTTACAAACGATCGAGGAATATCATAAAAAAACGATTACGTTTACATACATAGGAGAAGTACGCCGCTTATCCGATCGTTTTGAAGTCGCCATTTTCCGCCTCGTGCAAGAAGCGGTGCAAAATGCGTTAAAGCATGCGGAGGCGAAGGAGATTCAAGTGAAAATGGAGCTAAAAAAAGATAGTTTGTTGATCGTCGTGAAAGATGATGGCAAAGGATTTAATCCGAATGAAAAGAAAGACAAAGCATTCGGATTAATCGGTATGCGTGAGCGCATCGAATGGCTGGAGGGAAAACTACATCTTTACTCACAACTTGGACGCGGAACGATTGTGACGATGAACATTCCGCTTCATAAGACGCAACAGAAAGGGGAGCAGCAGTGAAAACGCGCATTGTTTTAATTGATGACCATAAACTATTTCGGGAAGGAATTAAACGCATTTTAGATTTTGAACAAGATTTTGAAGTCGTCGCGGAAGGAAGCGATGGAGACGAAGCGTTGGCGCTTGTCGAGCAATATAAGCCGGATGTCGTCATTATGGACATAAATATGCCGCATGTTAATGGAGTAGAGGCGACGCGCCAACTCATTGAGGCGTATCCGGATACAAAAGTAATCATTTTATCGATTCACGATGATGAAAGTTACGTCATGCACGCCTTGCAAACGGGAGCGATGGGATATTTGTTAAAAGAGATGGATGCAGACGCCTTAATTGAAGCCGTTCGTGTCGTAGCGGAGGGCGGCTCGTACTTGCATCCGAAAGTGACGCATAATCTTGTGAAGGAATATCGTCGTCTCGTCGCTGGAGAGGGAACAGGACAAGAAAAGCAAAAACAAGCCGTACGCCGACCGTACCATTTATTGACTCGCCGCGAATGCGAAGTGTTGCAGTTGTTAGCGGATGGAAAAAGCAATAAAGGCATTGCGGATGCGCTATTTATTAGCGAAAAAACGGTGAAAAACCATGTAAGCAATATTTTGCAAAAATTAAATGTTAACGACCGAACGCAAGCTGTTGTCGTTGCGATTAAAAACGGCTGGGTAGAAGTGAAATAAGGTTGTCGAGCGGATTCGACAACCTTTTTCAATGCAATGGTAGTTATAATGTAGTACAATGCAAGTAGGAAAAATTTTGGACAAGGAAGGTAAAGGCAATGAAAACAGCGATTTTAACGGATAGTACAGCATACATCCCGAAACATATTCGCGAGCAGTTGAATATACATATCATTCCTTTAAGTGTTGTCTTTGGAACGGAAACGTATCGAGAAGAAATGGATATAAGTGCAGAAGATTTTTTTGACAAAGTAAAAACGAGCGAACAACTGCCGACAACATCACAGCCGCCGATTGGACTATTTGTTGAAACGTTCGGGCAGCTTGCAAAGCAATACGATGCGGTCATTTCCATTCACCTATCAAGCGGCATTAGCGGAACGTACCAAGGAGCTGTTTCCGCGGGACAGATGGTCGAAGGCATTCGCGTGTATGCGTATGATTCGGAAATTAGCTGCATGATGCAAGGATTTTATGCGATCGAGGCGGCAGAAATGGCGCAAGCAGGTGTGCATCCAGAGGCGATTATTGCGCGGCTAGATGAAATGAAACGATCGGTGCGCGCATATTTTATGGTTGACGATTTATCGCATTTGCAGCGCGGCGGGCGGTTGAGTGGCGCGCAGGCGCTTATCGGCAGCCTCCTGCAAGTGAAACCGATTTTACATTTTGTTAATAAAGTGATCGTGCCGTTTGAAAAAATTCGTACACGTAAAAAAGCGTTAAGCCGAATAGAAGAGCTATTTGCGGAAGATGCGATGCTCGGCGTCCCAATGCGTGCCGTCATCATTCATGCGAATCGCGAAGAAGAAGCGCGCGCATGGAAAGAAAAGCTCGAACAACAATACCCGCACGTTGAATTTTTCCTTAGTTATTTCGGTCCGGTTATCGGCACACATTTAGGTGAAGGGGCAATGGGATTCGGTTGGTATAAAAAATAAACAGGAATTTCTTTGACTAGCGCGAATAAAAGAAGTGGGCGACTCGTCCACTTCTTTTTTAGTGGGGTGATTCGTTTGTATATGGCAGGCAAACAGTTGCTAAAGTGTGAACTTTCTTTTCCTTATGATGAGAAGTATGTTCAAATTGTTGAAAGTATCGTCAAAACGAAAAAAGGTTATCGTTGTGTGCGATGCGGCAACGAGAACCAACAACTTTTTGCGTCTTTTCCGTGTGCTCGTTGTAAACGTATATGTACGTATTGCCGAAAATGCGTCATGATGGGACGATGTAGCGAATGCAATCCACTCGTCATATGGACTGGTCCAATTCCCTCCACCTTTTTTTCTTCACCGCTAAAATGGAGCGGCAAACTATCCCCAGCCCAACAACTTGCTTCCGACGAAGTGTGTCATGCGATAGATCGAAACGACTCATTGCTCGTTTGGGCCGTGTGTGGTGCGGGAAAAACGGAAGTGTTATTTGCGGGAATCAATCTAGCGCTGTCGCACGGAAAACGCGTTTGCATCGCGGCTCCGCGCACAGATGTCGTGTTAGAGCTAGCACCGCGCTTGGCGAGCGTATTTCCATCGGTCGACATGGCGGCATTATATGGCGGTAGTGAAGACCGCGGCAAACTTGCTTCATTGACGGTGGCAACGACGCATCAATTGCTTCGGTATTGTCGGGCGTTCGATGTCATGATTGTTGATGAAGTGGATGCATTTCCATATAGCGCTGATCCGATGCTTTCGTACGCCGTTGAACGTGCCCGAAAACCAACGTCTTCACTTATTTATTTAACCGCAACACCGAACGAACAATGGCGGTATGAAGTGAAAAGCGGAAAACGAAAAGCGGTCATGATCCCAGCCCGTTATCATCGTCATCCGCTCCCCGTCCCTACATTCGAATGGTGCGGCAATTGGCAAAAAAAGTGGCGCAAAAAACGATTGCCTTCGTGCGTCGTTCGATGGATAAACGAGCATGTTGAACGGCGTAAACAAGCCTTTTTATTCGTCCCTCACATTGACTTTTTACAACAAGCCGTTCCGCACTTACAACAATTTCATCCGCACATTGAAGGGGTACATGCTGAAGATCCGAAACGAAAAGAAAAAGTGCTCGCTTTTCGACGCGGACACATTCCTATTCTCGTGACAACGACTATTTTAGAGCGTGGGGTGACTGTGCCAAACATTGATGTTGCTGTTTTAGGTGCAGAACAACCGATTTTTACAGAAAGTGCGCTCGTACAAATTGCTGGACGGGTCGGGCGAAGTGCGCAACATCCGACAGGCGATATTCGCTTTTTTCATTTTGGAAAAACGAAAGCAATGCTTAAAGCAAAGCGCCATATTGTACGTATGAACGAGGAAGCACGAAAGAGAGGGTTGCTTGACGAATGAAATGTGTCATTTGTCATAATGATTGGATGCCGAAAATGTCTTTTTCGATCTTTTTGACGCTTCGCCAAGAGGATGTTTGTTGCCCCCGTTGCCGTGCTCGTTTTATTCGTTTGGAAGGGAATCGTTGTGAGCGATGTAGCCGTTTAACCGATCAGGTGGTATGTGAAGATTGCATCGCGTGGGAAAAACGAAAAAGTGTTTTAAAACAAAACGTCTCAGTGTATATGTATAACGATTGGATGAAAGAAGTGATGAATCGTTTTAAATTTCGTGGTGATTATGCGCTTATTGAAGCGTTTCGTCAAGATGTCCGCGCCGTTTTTTCTAAACATTTTTCTTCCGATGTATGCCTCGTGCCCATTCCTCTTAGCCCTTCTCGACTAGCTGAACGCGGATTTAATCAAGCGGAAGCGATCGCTTCTCTTTTGCCATCGCCAATGATTTTTGGCTTGCAACGTATCGATGACGAAAAACAATCGAAAAAAAAGCGACGTGAACGTTTCACTGGACGGAAGTTTTGTCTCACCGGAGAAAATGTTGCAGAAAAGCGCATTGTCATCGTAGATGATATTTACACGACAGGTGCAACGGTGCATGAAGCAGCAAAACTTCTGTATGATGCAGGGGCGTGCGAGATTTGTTCGTTTACGCTCATCCGTTCATAGTTGGGAATAAACTCCCATTGAAAAGTATGCAACGATGGTCGATATAAAAAGTAGGAATATTGGAGAACGGAGATGGGGCGTTATGGAAATTCGCGGATACGGACATTATCGCTCGGCATCCTCATCGTCAACGACTGTGACATTAAAAGCGGGAGATGTGTATGAAGCGGTCGTGAAAGAGCAAGTGGGTGAAAAAGAAGCGATCGTGCAATTGCGGGGTGTTGACATTCGGTTTCGTTTTGAAGGAGACGTTCCGCCTTCTGGAAGAGTGAAAGTGCAAGTGACAGGTGGGAACGGAGATGTCGTGGAAGGAAAGGTTGTCACACCTCCTTCCTCATCATCATTTGAAACGTTTGAAACACCTGAACTTCGCCAAGCGGCAACGATTGTGATTCAAAAGCAGCTGCCGCTCACCCGTGAAATAGTGGAGTCGTTGCGCACATTTTTAGCGGAAGGAAAGGGAACGGTTGAACAAAAGCTAGAAACAATTCAAATTGCCGCAAGCAAAAAGCTTGATATGACAGTAAAGCAGTTACAAGCGGTGCACGAAGCGCTCCACGGCAAGCCGTTAAGCGAGTCGCTGCATGATATCGTGCGCGCGATCGATGCACATTTTTCATTTATTCCAATCGCCAAGCAATCATCGCAAACGATTAGTGAGTTGCGAGCGCATCTGCAACAAGAGCGAAACGTTGACCGCGTCATCGAGATTGTGAAGCAGTTTGCGGATGATAGTGGACATGAAGAAATGGCTAGAGCTGTTCGTGAGGCGATTGCGCTGAAAGAGCGCGGTCACGAATCGTTTGCCCGCAGCCGCATCATGCAAGCGGTCGCTATGGCGGAAATGAACGAAAAGAAAACGAATGACGTACAAACAGAACGGGCAACGACGCAAGAGAGACAGTTGCAAATCATGCGCCAACAAATTGAACGCGAGCCGATTGTTGCCAAAGCGATCGCTATAGCAAAAGGAAGCGACGTCGTTCGTCAAACGCTCGGCTCAGCGTTACAAGAGGCAGAACAGCTGTATCGCTCAGGCCAACCACTTAGTGCCAAACAACGATTGCTTGAAGCGTTTGTTTCTGTAGAGAAGAAGGAAGACGTTCCGATACAACCGTCCTCACCCGCACAAAAGCAAGTTATCGATGAAGCAAAACGCATCGTGCGCACTGCTCGCAATGTTGAAGATGCGGTTCGTCAGCTGAAAGAGACGGTTTTACCACGCATCGAATCGAAGGAACTATATGAAGCCATTGAACGTTTACAACAACTAGGAGAAAAAGCGAAAAACGATCTCATTCAAGCGTTGCATACAGTGGAAGAAGAAGCGATTGCGGACGTAGTGCGTACAGCGAAAGAGGCGGTACGAACGAATGCGCCGGCAGGGGTAGAAGCGAAAGAATCGCAGATAAAGCAAGTCGTTGAATTGAGGAAACAGGCGGAAAGCGCGCCAACGGTTAAAACGGTAGAGGCGCAGTTGAGAGAAGTTGCACGTACGTTGCCGGCGGAGCAAGGAGAGAAAGTCACTCAAGCATTAAATCAGGCGAAACTATTTGAAACGGTTGGGCGTGGCAAAGAAGCGCTGCAAAAGCTCGTGCAAACATTACGTGCCATTGAACAACAGCTTGCGCCCGAATATGTCCAGCGAGCAAATATGATTGCCGACCGCCTTGAACAGCAAAAGATGACGCTGACAGAAGCGGTTCGTGAGCTTCAAGGTGATGCGACACTTGCTAAACAACCGAATGTGGCGCAAACACTTCAGCGAGTTATACAAACGCTCGACGAACAACGCCAACAGCTATTCACATCTCTTGCAACGATCGAGAGTGAAAAACGCGCAACGAATGACATACGTGCAGTCATCTCTCAAGCGATGAAAACGATACAAAAGGAGCCGAATGTGAAAGAAGCGTTGTATATGGCGCGCGCGCAGCTCGCCCAACATATGCAGCCGTCGCTTCATGAAGCGTTTGCTCGTGCGGAGCAACTAGCTGAAAGCGGTCGAGAAATAGCCGCAAGACAAACGGTCGTTCAAGCGTTTCAACAAGTTGAACAGACGTTGTTGCCAAACAATACCTCAACAGCTGATGACGAAGCGTACGAATCATTCGCTGTGCTCGGCTTGCAATCAAAAGATATGATCGTGCAAACCGTCACGAAACGGATGGCAGAAGCGACGAAACAGTTTCAACAAACGAAGCGTGATATGATGCGCAACTTAGATGCAATCGACCATCTCATTACTCAATATAAGCAAGCGGCGAGACCGCAAGCGAAGCAATTGCTAGAAACGACGATTAAACAGCTCGACCAAACGATTTTAAAAAGCGATGCGATGTTGTTTGCCGATATGACGATGGAGAAAAAATTACTGCAAGCAAGTTCGCAATTGACAGAGGCGAAAAAGCTGTTAGAGAAAGGGCAACTGGCGGAGGCGCAAAAAATCGTGAAACAAGTCAAAAGTGCGCTTGAACAAATGCAATTTAAGCCGTCCGATGTGAAAGTGAAACATTTTGTTGACACTCAGTCTTTTAAACAACAAGACCCTGAACGTGCGCTGCTTCAGCAATGGAACGACGTCGTCCAACCGGAGCCGTCCGCGCGCCATATGCTGCAAACGATTCGCCGGCTCGGATTGATGCATGAAGCGGATGTTGCAAATGCACTTGTGTTTAACGGTGAAAGCGAACAGTCTGAGGAAACGCTGAAAGGTCTTCTTATGAAACTTGCGCAAGCGAACGGAGAAGCGGCGAAACAAGCAGAACAAGCGTTAACGAACATGACTGGTCAACAGCTTTTAAACAAAAACGATCAAGGAAGCGCGATGCAAACGCTCTTTTTTACCATTCCACTTTTGCTTCAAAAAGAAGTGAAAGACGTGAACGTATATGTGAACGCCCGTAACGACGGAAAACGAGTCGATTGGGAAAACTGTAGCTTATACTTTTTGCTTGAAACGAAAAAGCTGGGCGATGTTGGCGTTTTGCTGAGCGCGAACGAACGAACGATTTCTGTAACGTTTCGTAACGATCGGGAAGATTTTGCCGAGCGTATGCGTCCGCTTGTGGAAACCGCGACAAAGCGGCTTGAAGAAATTGGATACCGCGTCGGTCACGTACAATTTACGACGTTTGAGAAAAAAGAAGAAAAAACGAACGAGCCGAAACGAGCAACATGGACGGAGAAAGGATATGATTTTACAATATGATGTACTTTAACCAAAAACGAAAGCGTGAAATAAACGGTCCGTCGGCAGCAGTCATTCGCTATGAACAAGGGGATAAAGCGCCGACCGTCGTCGCCCACGGGCGCGGCTATGTTGCTGAGAAAATTATCGAAATCGCTAAACAAAACGGCGTGCCGATCGAACAAGATGCTGCGCTCGTGCAGCATTTGCTTGACCTTGACCTTGGCGATACGATTCCCCCGCAATTATACGCGGTCATTGCAGAAATTTTAATTTTAATTGAAAAAATGGAACGAAACTATTAAACATTGAAAAATCGTGACGATTAATAAAGTAGGTGAACGAGAAAAGGGGAGTGAGCGCGTGGATTTTTTAACGGAAGAAGCGGTGTATAAAAAAACGCCGCAACAGTTAACAGCGCTGCTTTATGAAGGGCTTATCGACAGCTTAGAAGAAGCGATTGAAAACACAAAAAAAAGCAACTATATTCACGCCAATAAACGATTGCAAAAAGCAAACGATATTTTACGCCGTCTTGGCGTCGGGTTAAACTATGACGCCGGCATTATCGCCCATCAACTAGATGCGTTATATAATTACATGGCAGAGCGTCTCATCGAAGCCAATATGAAAAAAGACGTAGCGATGATGCAAGAAGTATTAACGATCGCAAAAGACATTGCGAACGCATGGAACGAAGCGCTGAAAAAACAACCGACAATAAACACCGCGGCAAAAAAAGCGGCGACATATGAACAATTTATTATGACGGAGTAAAGGAGCGGACAAAATGAGAATTAACCATAACATTCAAGCATTGAACGCTTACCGCAACTTAGCGGTAAACCAATCCAATACAGCGAAAAACTTAGAAAAGCTTTCTTCCGGCTTGCGCATTAACCGTGCCGCAGACGACGCCGCAGGTTTGGCGATCTCCGAAAAAATGCGCTCGCAAATTCGTGGCCTAGAAGTAGCGGAGCGCAATGCGCTAGATGCCATTTCGCTTATTCAAACAGCGGAAGGGGCGTTGAACGAAGTACACAGCATTCTTCAACGCATGAGAGAACTCGCGGTGCAGGCGGCGAATGATACCCTTGAGCCCGGTGACCGTGCAGCTATTCAGGCGGAAATGGATCAATTAACAAAAGAAATCGACCGTATTGCTGATACAACCCAGTTTAACCAAAAACTTTTGTTTAGCGGCTCGCCAAAGGGAAAAGCGTTTGCCGAAGTGAACTCTTCGAAAATGAGTTATGTCGGTAACGGAACGTGGGAAGGGATTGTAACAACGACACCGACTGCTCCAGCGCAAGTTGTCTTGGATTTTTCACGAGCATTTGGGATGCTTACCGATGATGGAATCGATGGTCAAATTTTTACGATTAACGGAAAAACATACCAAATTGATGCGAAAGGGGATGGAGTGACAAATACAAGCCATATTCGAGTAGATGTTTCTTCTTGGGATCCACTTCCGGTTGATGATAGTGATGCGGTTGCCAACATTAACAGCTTAATGACAGCATTAAAAAATACAATTATTGCAAATGATAGCACGTTTAGTTCTGCGAGTACTATTACTAATGCTTCGGACAGCGGTACTGCAACTGATGGAACGATTAGCAACGGTCAACTGACTTTGTTAACGACGAAAAACATGTCGCCAAAAGAAGCCAATCAAATTCAAGTATCTTCTTCTTTTGATAATACGAAATTAAAATATTTGCCTACATCTAGTTCAACTACTGAAGTTAGTACTTTTGTTGCGAGTGGCACATCGGCGACTTCTGAATCTTTTACGCTGTCATTTAATGATGTTCCAAAGAATGGGGATATACTAAAAATAGATAATTTAAAAATTACGTTCAGCGACTCAACAAGCAATACGTACTCATGGAGCGGAACGGAAGGAACAGCGACCATTAACGTCAGTGGCAAGAGTGTAACAGACGTGCTTAATGAAATTAAGGATGTTCTTGATGATGCTGTAGCGGATACTACGAATAGACCTGTTGATGCGTTGACATTCCACAGTGTCGTAGATAATATGTTGCTTCTCTCTACGAATCGGACAGAAGACGGGGGATCATTTGGTTTTTCAAACGGTCTAGAAATTCAATTGATTGATCGTAATTTTGGGGACAAAGAAGGCCAAAAACTAAATCTTGAAATGCAAATTGGAGCGAATGAATTAGAAACGCTGGCATTTGATTTAAGTGTCATGGATGCGGCAAGTCTAGGATTAGCCAGAAAAGCGGACCGGACTACTATTCTCACTGTAGGCGTAAACGCTGAAGCTGGAATCGATGTATCCTCTTCTGCTCAAGTTGCTCGTGCAGCGATTTCAGTTATTGACGAAGCGATCCGCAAAGTATCCGAAGAGCGAGGCAAACTCGGTGCTTACCAAAACCGTCTCGAACATACAATCAACAACTTAAAAACAGCACATGAAAACTTAACATCCTCTGAGTCGCGCATTCGCGATACAGATATGGCGATGGAGATGACAAACTTCACGAAAAACAACATTTTAAACCAAGCGGCACAGGCGATGCTCGCACAGTCGAACCAGCTGCCGCAAGGAATTTTGCAATTGCTGAAAAGCTAATGGGTGAAAAGGGTAGGTCGATGCGGCCTCGCCCTTTTTTTGTACGTGTGGCATAATATAAAGAAAAAGGTGTGAACAGTGATGGAAGTACAAAAAGTGTCGCGTGCGTCGTTACAACGCGTGGAGAAAAAAGATGATGCGCCGATGGAGTCGGTGTCGTTTACGGAAGTGATGCAGAGGAAAAAAAGCGATGTATTGTTTGAACGGTTTCAAACGATGGCGCAGCAAATTGAAGCACAAGGAAAAAAGCTGGCGGAATCACAAACGGTCGAAGATTTAAAAGCATATAAAAGGCTTATAAAGCAATTTTTAGATGATGCGGTGAAAAATAGTTTGCAGCTCGAAGAACAGCGCGGATTTAGCCGCGGGGGACGGACGAAAATTTATAAGCTTGTGAAAGAAGTCGATCAAAAGTTAGTGGAGCTGACAAACGCGGTATTGGATAAAGAGAAAAAAGGGCTTGACTTGCTTGGGCTTGTCGGTGAAATTCAAGGGCTTATTATTAACATATATACGTGAGGGGGATGAACGATGTTAGAGAACTGCCCAAAATGCGGAAGTTTGTTTGTGCGGACGCAATTTCGAGATGTATGCGAGGCGTGTTATAAAGAGGAAGAAAAATTGTTTGAAAAAGTGTATGCATTTATTCGAAAACGGGAAAACCGAACAGCAACGATGCCGCAAGTCGTTGAAGCGACAGGTGTAGAAGAAGCGTTAATTGTTAAATGGATTAAAAAAGGACGCTTGCAGCTCGTCCATTTTCCTAACCTCGGTTATCCGTGCGAAAAGTGCGGAGCGACGATCCGCGAAGGGCGGCTATGTTCTAAGTGCATCGGCGGGATCCAAAAAGAAATCAAAAAAATTCAAAAAGAAGAAGAACGGCAAAGACAAGCGAAGGGTCAAACGACATATTTTACAGAGAGAAACGACTAAACATTTTTTTCTTTTCGCCGATAATAATTATAAGGAGAGAAGAACGGGGAAAGCGAGGTGGAGGTGGGATGATGAAAATTAATCGTATTCAGCCGATGAGCGTCAATCCGTATGAACGGACGTCGCGCGTTGAAAAGCCGACAAAAGCGGCGAAAAAAACAGATCAAGTGGAAATTTCAAACGCGGCAAAAGAATTGCAAGAAGCGGCGAAATTTTCTTCAGAGCGGTTAGAAAAAGTGGAACGGTTAAAAGCAGAAGTGCAAGCAGGCACGTATGCGATCGATGCGCGTGCCATTGCGGAAAGCGTATTGCGCTATTATAAACGATGACGGGGCGAATGAATATGATCGATCTTATGAAAAAGTTGCTGGCATTTCACCGCGGGTTGCTGCAGCTGGCAGAACAAAAAACAGAAGCGATTAAAAAAAACGACATTCATGCGTTACAACAAATGATGGCGAAAGAACAAAAATATGTCATGGCCATTCGCCAGCTCGAGAGCGAACGAATGAGCCTTTTTTCACATCTACCTAAAGAAGAGCGGACGGTTCGTCGTTATGCGGAACAGTTGGAAGAAACGGAACGTACAAAGCTGCTCGACTTAGCAAGCGATTTAAGCGAAACAATCGCACGGCTGAAAGAGCAAAACGAGCTCAATATGCAACTATTGCAACAGTCGCTTCAGTTTATTCATTTTACCCTTGATCTTATGATACCGAACGAACAAGATGTGACGTATGACCCGAAGAGAACGGATGAATTGCCGCCGCGGTCGTCGTTTGAAGCAAAAACGTAAGGGGGTTTTTTTGTGCTTTCAACATTTCATGGATTAGAAACGGTACGGCGAGGAATGACTGCTCAACAACAAGCGCTATATGTGACCGGTCATAATATCGCAAACGCCAGCACACCGGGTTACTCGCGCCAACGTGTAAACTTTGAACAAACGCCGCCATATCCGTTTGCGTCGAAAAACCGTCCTGTCATGCCAGGGCAAATGGGCACAGGTGTGGAAGGTGGCACAGTGCAGCGGATGCGGGAAGAGTTTTTAGATGTGCAATATCGTGGCGAGAATATGAAATACGGCTATTGGAATACGCGTGCAGAAGCGTTGTATAAAATGGAAGAAATTATGAACGAACCGTCAGACGAAGGGCTTGCGAAGACGCTGGATCGTTTTTGGCAGTCGCTTCAAGATTTAGCCGTCAATCCTTCAAATTCAGGTGCCCGTTCGGTTGTTCGCCAGCGTGGCATGGCGGTAGCCGAAACGTTTCATTATTTGTCAAGCTCTTTAAAATCGATTCGCGACGATATAAAAAATGAGTTGGATGTAACGGTAAAGGCAGTCAATTCATTAGCGCGCCAGTTAAACGATTTAAACAAACAAATTAGCGAAGTTGAAGTGCACGGCTACTTGCCGAACGATTTATATGATGAACGAAATCGGCTGTTAGATGAATTGTCGCAATATGTGAATATTAAAGTGACCCCTGTGCCAAGCGGCGGAAGTTCCTTAAAAATTGCGGAAGGACGTTTTACAGTAGAGATAGTGGATCGAACAGGCAGCACAGTTATCGGCACTCTTGTTGATGGGCGACTTGGGAAAGTCAATGAATTTCAAGTGACATACGAAGATCATGTAGCTAAAACGGGTCCGATCGTTGGCTTTTCTCTTGGCGATGCATCATTTTCAACATTTGAACGCTTAAAAGAAAATGGAAAAGTAGGAGCTCTTCTTTATTCTTATGGTTATAGCGAAGACGGAGGTACAACGACGAAAGGATTATATCCCGAAATGCTAGAGGATTTAAATGCCATGGCAAAGGCGTTTGCTGATCAGTTTAATACGGTGCATTCTAGTGGATGGAGCGTGACAGAAATAAAAAGCAATGCTGCTTCCCGATCGACTAAGCCGTTTTTCACTTACGATGCAACCGATCCAGCTGGAACGTTAGATATTGCACAAGCCATTAAAGATTCGCTTGACAATATTGCCGCATCAGCATTAGGACAAATTGGTGACGGAAGCAATGCGCAAGCGTTAGCCGAAGTAAAAAACGGAACGATGAATATCGCAGGAAATACGACAACGATCCAAAACTTTTACGAAAGCTTAATCGGTCAAATGGCAGTCAATGCCCAAGAAGCGAAACGGTTATCGCAAAATAGCGAAACGCTTCGCCAGTCAGTTGACGAACGGCGCATGGCGGTCAGCTCCGTATCGCTCGATGAAGAAATGATGAACATGATGAAATTCCAGCATGCTTATAACGCCTCCGCGCGCATGATTACAATGATCGACCAAATGTTGGACAAAATCATTAATAACATGGGACTTGTCGGAAGGTAGGTGAGTAACATATGCGCGTCACGCAAATGATGCTAGCGAACAATACGCTGCGCAACGTCAGCAAAAGCTACGATAAGCTCGGCACGTATCAGCAACAGCTAGCGACAGGAAAAAAAATTCACCGCCCGTCAGAAGATCCTGTTGTGGCGATGAAAGGAATGCACTACCGCACGAGCTTAACGGAAATTGAACAATTTCAGCGCAATTTATCAGAAGCGTATACGTGGATGGAAAACTCGGAGTCGGCGTTAAGTCATACAACGAGCGTCTTGCAGCGCGCCCGCGAGCTCGTTGTGCAAGCGAAAAACGGCACGCTTGGTCCAGAAGATCGTCAAGCGATCGCACGAGAAATTGAGCAGTTGAAAAAAGACTTAGTACAAGTCGCCAACACAAAAGTAGCAGGCAAATACATTTTTAACGGCACAAAAATCGAACAAGCGCCTGTGACAGATGGCGCGCCGCCGACTGTGTCGAACAACAACGACGATTTTATGGTTGAAGTGGCAAAAGGGGTAAAGTTAAAAATTAACGTTACGCCTAATAATGTATTTAAACAACAATTGTTCGATACGTTGCAGGAAATTGAAGATGAATTAGCGAATCCGTCAGGAAATTTAGATGGCTTGCTTTCTCAACTAGACGGGCATATGAACGACGTACTTGCCGAACGGGCAGAGTTAGGGGCGCGCGTGAACCGTTTAGAGCTTGTTGAACAGCGCCTATCTGAACAACAACTGATCGCCAAACGAATGATTTCCGATAATGAAGATGCAGATATTGAAAAAATTATTACGGAATTAAAGTCGCAAGAAAGCGTGCATCGGGCAGCGCTCTCTGTCGGGGCGCGCATCATTCAGCCAACGCTCGTCGATTTCTTGCGTTAAGGGGATGATGAACGATGAAAATCCCGCAGCTGACGATGCAAGCAACATTTCCTCAGCTATCTATTACAGTTGAACGCGGGTATATGCATATGCGCCAACAACAAGCGGATATGTCCATTAAGCAGCCGCAACCGCAATTGGAAATGAAAACGACACCTCCGCGCGTAACGATCGATCAAACGGAAGCGCGCGCGGATGTCGATTTAAAACATATTTTTCGCCGCATTGAAGAAGCCGCGCAAGAAGGGTATGCGAGCTGGTTATCATATTTAGAAACGACAGCGATGCAAGGCGATGAGTTAATGCGCATTGAACAAGGCGGCGACGTGCTTGCGATGCAAGCGCAAGCGAACAGCGAGCGCCCGCCTTTCGACTATAACGTCGGGCTAGTTCCACGCCCATTTAGCGTAAAAATCGGCTTTGAACAAGGGCGCATCGAGATGAATTGGCAAACGTCAGGAGCGCGCATTCATATCGAACCGCGTCCTGTACAAATCGACTATAAACCGAACGTCGTGCATATCGATTTAGCACGTCATAACAATTTGCGCATCGATGTGAGCGTATAAATGAGGGATGAACATGAACATCGAAACGAAATACCACGGAACGATTGAGCTGTCTGACATGGCAATCGTTTCATTTGAAAACGGGCTGCCGGGTTTTGAACATGAAAAGCAGTTTGCTTTGTTGCCGATCCATGACTCGCCTTTTACGATTTTACAGTCGGTAAAAAATAAAGACGTTGCTTTCGTCATGATCGAGCCGTTTTCGTATTTTCCGATGTACGAGATCGAACTAGACGATGCCACATGCGACGTACTGAAAATAAAAGAAGAGAACGACGTGGCGCTCTACGTCATTTTAACGGTCGCCGAGCCATTTACAAATACGACCGCGAACTTACAAGCTCCCGTCGTCATTAACGTCCACGAAAGAATCGGCAAGCAAGTTATTTTAACAAATACACCGTATAAAACGAAACATCGCTTGTTTCCAGAAACGGTTGAAGCGAAGTAAGGAGGCGGGAACGATGCTTGTATTAACGCGTAAACTAAAAGAAGCGATTCAAATCGGCGATGATATCGAAGTCGTCGTGCTCGCCATCGATGGCGAGCAAGTGAAGCTCGGCATTCGCGCACCGAAACATATTGATGTGCATCGAAAAGAAATATATCTCGCCATCCAACAAGAAAACAACGCAGCATCGCTCGCCTCTATGACTTCTCTTCAACAGCTATCGCATCAATTAAAGAAAGGAGGGGAAGAAAATGAGCGTTAGCATCGGCGGCGTTCACGTTCCCGGAGTGATCGCGCGCATCGTCCAAGACAACAAGCAAATGGCTGAGCAAGCATTAAACGAAATCATTAACAAACATAAAGACGACCCAGCGCGCATCGTTAAAGAAATCCAGCAGCCATCACCGTTTTCACAATTTCTTGACATTAAAGTATAAAATTTTTTCATCACCCTATTAAACTTTGAAAAAAACAACCGATAATAAACGTGAGAGCAAGAAAGAAGGGCGGCCGACTTCATTCTTGCTGAACAAAACCACACGGACGTGGGAAAAACATATTCAAGGAGGAATATAAAATGAGAATTAACCACAACATCGCGGCGTTAAATACGCATCGTCAATTGACAGCTGGACAAAGCGCTGCAGCAAAAAACATGGAGAAATTGTCTTCAGGTCTTCGTATTAACAAAGCTGGCGATGACGCAGCAGGTTTGGCGATCTCTGAGAAAATGCGTGGACAAATTCGCGGGTTAGAAATGGCAGCGAAAAACTCACAAGACGCGATTTCATTAATCCAAACAGCTGAAGGTGCATTGAACGAAACACATGCGATTCTTCAACGCATGCGCGAGTTAGCGGTGCAAGGTGCAAACGACACGAATACAACAATTGACCGCGACCAAATTCAAAAAGAATTGAACCAGCTTATCTCAGAGATCGACCGTATTTCAACTACGACGCAATTTAACACAAAAAACTTGCTTGACGGTACTTTAACAGCAACGTTCCAAGTAGGAGCGAACAGTAATCAAATCATTAGCTTATCTATTGCGGACATGGATGCTACTGCGCTGACTGTCGATGCAGGAAACATTTCTGTCGGAAGCAACTCTTTAGCTAGTGCGTCGATTGCTAAAATTGATGCTGCGATTAATGCAGTATCGCAAGAGCGCTCTAAGCTTGGTGCGTTGCAAAATCGCTTAGAGTACACAATTAACAACTTATCTACTTCTGCAGAAAACTTAACAGCAGCTGAGTCTCGTATTCGCGACGTAGATTATGCTTTAGCCGCATAAGCGGTGACAAGCACAGTCGTCCTAACTGGAAACGGTTAGGAGTATGACCGGGTGAATTGCTGGAAACCCCTTAGAGCCTTTGACGCCACAACGAAGCTGGAAACGGCAAGCGTGATGGCTTGAAAAGTCAAAGGATTGGGCAACCGAGCAGCCAAGCTCCTGTGACGAAAGTCTGGAGAAGGTTCAACGACTAGGGTACACCGCCTAAGGCGAGCGCTATGGCGATGAAACCCGTAGGTGAAGCGATGGTGAGAGACATCGTGAATCCGAAGTGCCCGGCCCCTAACAGGTAAAGCTGAGGGTGAAGATATAGTCTAGTCATTTGCGAAAGCAAATGTTCGCACGATGGCGAAAGAAATGATGGAGTTCACGAAGAACAACATCCTCTCTCAAGCAGCACAAGCAATGTTGGCTCAATCCAATCAAATGCCACAAGGAGTTTTGCAGTTACTTCGGTAATTTGATTGGAAGGGCGTCTTAGCTGGAAACGGCTAAGAGGATAACTGGGTGAATTGCTGGGAAGCCCTAAAGCTTTCCTTGCCACAACGAAGCTGGAAACGGCAAGCGTGACGGCGTGAAAAAAGGAAAGATGCTACAATGGGCAATCAGCAGCCAAGCTCCTGTGAGGAAACTCTGGAGAAGGTTCAACGACTAGGACATACCACCTAAGGCGAGAGCTATGGTGATGAAGTCCGTAGGGAAATTCCCGAAGTGCCCAGCCCTTCGCTAGCCAAACGGCTAGAAAGGTGAAGAGATAGTCTACACAACGATCGAAAGACGTTGCGGCATGGCAAGCCAACCAACAACCACAAGGAGTATTACAATTGCTCCGCTAATGAATCAAAAAGAGGCCTTAGGTTTGCTAAGGTCTCTTTTTATGTGCTATGAATAGCGCATAGATGCACGACTTGACTGACTGTTAAACCTGTTGTTTCCCTACAAGCATGGATTTGTTCCATATGTTTTTTGGTTAGTTCAATTTGATAAGGTTTGGCTGTTGTTTTATTTATTTTCAATACCGGGAATTTTTCTGCAAACAATTTTTTGTACGTATGTTCATTCGATAACTTGTTGTGTAAAACAGGAAGTTGTTCTAACATTGCGTGAATATCTTTAGTAGGTCGAGTGATATGGAGTACGTTTGGTAAATAGATAGTTGTCCGTTTTTTGGTAAATTCTTTTGAAATGGAAGGAATAGTGGTTTTCCGTTTCATACTTTCGTGCACATATGGTTTAACTAAGCGTATAAAATAAAAAATTTGCGGTTTATCGTAAAGAGTAAGTCTGTTTTGTTTGTCTAAAGAAAAGTTTAGGCTGTATTTTCGTCTTATTAGCTGAATTAATGTTTCGTTTTCAGCTTTTGTAAATCCATCTGTTGATAAAATAACTTTTTTTACTTGATTATTTTCGATTTTTAAGTGTCCATCATCCTGATACCACCACGCTAAACAAATAGGTGTAAATGAATATGTTAAAAATTCAAATGGAATGGTTTTGCGATCATTTGGATACCATAACTCTTTTAGTTGAAAGACCACTCTTGATTTAAACGATTGGGTATAATATTGCTCAGTAAAACCGTTTTTGATGCGATTGTCTAGGATTTTTCGATATCTCGGTTTTGAAAGAGGAAGATATTTGTTTAATTGTTCGTAACAATAAAAACACCATGCTTTATCGCTAGCACAATGAGCGAAGCGAAATCGTGGATGGCGATTTTTTTCTATACTGATATTTGCATCCCCTAGTAACTTTCCACTAATCATGCTTAACGTCTCAATAGATAACTGTTGAAGTATTTCCATGTGTTTTTTCCTCCCCTCTTAATAAGAACATTTGTTCTTATTTTAATACAAATGTATTAATTAAGCAATAACATTATTGGACTTTTCAAATATCGGAGAATTATGTAAGCTGGGCGCTAGCTAATTGAATGTATAAATTTGAGATTAGGGAAATGGACAATACTTTTTTCCTCCTCCTCTTCACATCTTCACCTTTTTATCCGATATAAACAGTAGATGAACACATCTATAAAGAGTGAAGGAAGGAAAAAATACGATGAAACCATTTTTATCGTTATGTATGATCGTAAAAAACGAAGAAAAAGTATTGCAACGTTGTTTAGATTCTGTGCATGGTATTGTTGATGAAATCGTTATTGTTGATACAGGTTCAACAGATGCAACGAAAGAGATTGCGTTGAAATATACGAATAAAGTATATGATTTTGAATGGACGAATAGTTTTGCTGACGCCCGCAATTTTGCCCAGCAACATGCGACAGGGGAGTGGATTCTCGTATTAGATGCCGATGAGTATGTTGAACGTACGAACTTGCAAGAGATGATACAACAATTAAAACAAACTGATGGTCGTGTAGAAGCTTATGACGTGGGTATTTACAACTTTGTAGGTGCGTACGGTGAACGAGTGCTTCAACATCGCCATACGCGCATTTATCGCAATGTGCCATATTTGCGATACGATCGTGCGATTCATGAACAATTGCGGCATGTAAGCGGGAAGTATGTTGAAGCTAAGCCAGGTATTTTAACTGTTTATCATACAGGTTATATGCGGCATGTAGTGGCAGAAAAGAAAAAGCATGACCGAAATGCGCAATTGATTGAGCGTGAGATGGAGGCAGGAGAGAGCATTGCTTTCGATTATTTTAATTTAGGAAACGAGCATCTTTCAAAAGGGGAAGTCGAACAAGCGCTGCAAGCATTTATTCAAGCGTATCAACATAAAAAAGATATTCGTCTAAGCTGGGTTTCGTATTGCCTTGTGCAAATTATTTTATGTTTGAAGTATTTACAGCGGTTTGATGATGCTTTGCGAGTAATTGCTGATGTGGAGAATATATATAGCGAAACAGCCGACTTTCAATTTTTGCGCGGGGAAATTTACTACTTGCAACATCGCTACGATGATGCTTTAAAGCAGCTCGAATACTTACTTGAAAACAAAGAAAAGTATCCTTACACCATTAAAACGTTTGAATACGTTGAGTATGATCCACATATGTTGCTTGGTCAAATTTACAAACATAAAGGAAATTTACAAAAAGCAATATATCACTTTTCTTGTGCACTTTCGTTTAATCGAAAAAGTTACGAAGCGCTTTACAACGTATTGCAATTGCTTGCTCGTGTTCATAGTGAAACGGAAATTATCCAATTTATTGAAAGCAAACAGTTGGCGAACGATTTGTTAGCTATTTCGCTAGTCGCTCGCATCGCATCTGCTTTACATTTAGAAAATGTGATGAAATCGCTTGCTGCAAAACTAGATGATGCTGTCATTCAAGTGTGAGTAAAATATTTGTGGGTGACATTCAGGAATGATTCCCCGACGAGGGTTGCGAACTTTTGTTCGCGACGCTCGTCGGGGCCACCAAGCGAAGCGCGGTAGAAAAAAGCAAATGTCATGCAAAAAGGACTCTCTCCCTGCTATGATGGTGATGACCAACATCAATAAAACAGGAGGGAGAGAGTCCATGAAACATTTTACCACAGAATGGCCTTTATTAAAAGAGCTGGAGGAACAATTAGTCAGAACTCTTCAAAAGGTGTTCGCTGTCTTGTTGGCGGCCCTTTTGGA
>NZ_JXTH01000018.1 GCF_000836725.1 Anoxybacillus thermarum
CCAAGCGGGTTGAACAGGCCAAACGGAAGGCAGGACGGTTGTGGGCAGATGTGGTGCGTCAGAATCTACCGTGTCTGCAGCGGTCATCCGGGACGCCGATCCATCAAGCGTTGTCGGCGCTTCGGGATTTTGGTTGGGTGTAAAAAAATGGAATACAATATCATCACTTCAAGATGAGGGATGAGAGTCCAAAAGCGCTTACGATATCAATTCCTGAAAATGGTTCGCTAACTAGTGATTGACAACACCCGTAGTGAACCGAAAAAATGTTCTCCACAAAGTCTTGACTGACTCATTTTCAATATAATAATGGAATAACTACATATATCATGGTAAAATTTTATAAAACATTCGTTAGGTGGTTTTATTTATGGATAAAAGTTTTTTCGAGGAACTACAACTTCTTGCTAAACAATATCCTGATACAAGCATTATACAACGTCTATCACCGAAAGATTATATTGAGGTTCTCGTTCTTCATTCTGCCAAACAACTTGCTCATAAGTTAAAAACTTTGGCTGAAGAAAACCGTTTTGATGAAATCATTCGATTAACTCAACACATTTCTGCATTAGTATCAAATAACAACGATTCTTTTTCCTTGCCGCTCTCTATGATCACATACACATATGGACAACGAGAAATACCAATTATAGAGGACTTTTTCTTATCTAGATTACACTTACTATATAATGACAAACATACAATGAAAAACTTCTTCAAAACATTAAAATATGAAATGCTGACAGCTGACTCTGTTGATTTGATGGTTAGCTTCATTCGGATGTCCGGACTACAATTATTGATTCGTCCATTACTTATGCTTGAAAAAGAACGTATTCCTGTACGTATCATTACATCGACCTATCTAGGCATTACAGAACCAAAAGCGCTTGAAAAACTTATGCAGTTTTCAAACGTACAAGTAAAAATAATTGATACGCATCAACAATCTTTTCATACGAAAGCATATATGTTTCATCGACGTTCAGGATTAAATACAGTAATCATAGGCTCATCAAACATTTCACACTCAGCCCTTATTAACGGACATGAGCTAAATGTGAAGCTACCGGATACAAGCTTTTTACCGATTTATGAGCATACAAAGCAAATGTTTGAGAAAATATGGGATCATACAGACACGATTTCTCTTGATCACGCCTTCATTCAAAAATATAAACAACAAACAATAAGGGAGGAAAACAAACCTCTAGCTGCTGAGCCAAAAGAAAAATATATCGTTACATCAAATGTGAAACCGAATGATATGCAAAAAAAAGCATTAAAAAACCTTGAACATACAAGAAAAAGTGGTAATACAAAAGGAGTCATTATCGCTGCTACTGGAACTGGAAAAACGTATTTAGCAGCTTTTGACGTAAAAGCATATGATCCAAAAAAGCTTTTATTTATCGCTCATCGTGAAGAATTGCTAGATAAAGCAATTGAAACGTTCAAACATGTGCTAGGTAACGATCATCTATTTGGGAAAATTACAGGGACAGTAAAACAATTCCATAAACCGTATTTATTTAGCACCGTTCAATCGCTATCTAAAGATGAAACGTTGCAAAAGTTTGGGCAACATGAATTTGACTATATAATTATCGATGAATTTCATCATGCCGAAGCACCTACATATCAAAAAGTTATTCGCTATTTCCAACCAAAATTTTTACTCGGCTTAACAGCAACACCAGAAAGAATGGATGGAAGAGACGTTTTGGCGATTTGTGACCATAATGTCGTATATGAAATACGCTTACGAGAAGCGTTAGAAGAACAGTTGCTTGCACCATTTCACTACTTTGGCATTTCAGATCGTACGGTGGACTATAGTCAAATTCCATTAAAAAACGGCATGTTTGATGAAGCGTCGCTTGTGAAAGCTTTAAAAACAAATGAACGAACAGATTTTATTATCGAAATGATTCGTACATATGGTTACGATGGTGATCGCATCATTGGGCTTGCATTTTGCGTAAATATTGAACATGCAAAATATATGAGTGAACAATTTAATAAACGCGGATATTGCACAACATACTTAACTGGTGAACATAGCGTGGAATATCGTGAACAGATTATAAAGAGACTAGAAAATCCAGACGATCCACTTGAATTCATCTTTACTGTTAACATTTTTAACGAAGGAATTGATATTCCAAGTTTAAATCTTTTATTATTTTTAAGACCTACCGAATCATCGACTGTATTTATTCAACAATTAGGAAGAGGACTAAGAAAAGTAAAAGGAAAAGAGTTTGTGACGGTTTTGGATTTTGTAGGAAATTACCAAAAATCGTTTATGATTCCGCTCGCTCTCGCTGGGCAACTGAACGACAAAGCGTTTGATAAAGATTCCCTCCGTGTTGCAATTACACACGAATTTGCCGATCTACCAGGCGGCGCATATGTCGATTTAGATCCTGTGACACAAAGAGAAATTTTAGACCGTATTGACTCCATTAAAATGAACTCGACAGATATGTTAAAAATGCTATATCAACAATTTAAAAATGAACTTGGACGGTCACCAGAAATATTAGATTTTTTATATTACGAACAATCGCCAACCTTAACGTTCTTTATATATAAGTATCGTTCATGGGTCAAAACAAAAGAAAAAATGAATGATATGAACGAGCTTGATCAAATGATTTTACACCACCCATTGATGTGTGAGTGCATTGAACGGCTAGAAAATCAACTTCCGATCAAATGGCCTTACGATTTTGCTGTTTTGCAATTAGCTTTTTTGCAAAAGGTTGTGTCTTGTGAAGATGTTGTAAAACAACTTTCCAAAAAGTTTGCTGTAGATGTGCCATTAGAAAAACACGAAAAAATGATTATGCAATCGATGGACCGCCTAGCGTTGCCGTATAAAAAACAAAAATGGGCGTTTGGACAACGAAATGGGCACCAATTTATACTGAATGACGACATTCTTGAGTTAACAGAAAACCAACAGTTTTTCAATTACATGAAAGACCGTATTGATTACGGGCTTATTGAATTTAGACGAACATATCGCCCCGAAAGATTTTTAGCTAAAGGAGAAAAGCTTACTCTTTATCAAAACTATACGAGAAACGATTTAATTTTCTTATTTGAAGCAGAAGTAAAAGAAGGATCGTGGCGAGAAGGAGTCAGTAAAGTTAGAAATCATTATTTACTGTTCGTCAATTTAAATAAATCGGAAAGAGTGAAAGAACATTTACATTACAAAGATTATTTTCTCGACCAAAAACATTTCCATTGGCAAAGCCAAAATCAAACGTCCCATCATTCTTCTGTCGGACAAAATTTTATTCGTCATAAAGAACTTGGAATTCATATTCACCTATTTGTTCGAAAGTTTGAAGACTTGCACGGAATGACATTGCCATTCACTTATCTCGGTGAAGTCGATTACGTATCAAGCTACGGAGATAAGCCGATGAGCATCACATGGCGCCTACATCATCCCGTGCCGGAAGATTTATATATTGACTTTATTCGCTAATAAAACGTCTACAGTCGGAATATCTGCGGGTGCCCATTCAAGAGATTTTAGATCTCCGAGTGGCACCCATCTTAATTCAGCATGTTCTTTCGCTTTCGGTTCTCCCTCAATAATTGTTGCTTTATATGTGAGTAAATTGACGATAACTTGAGGGTACTCATAATGCACTTCTTCAATTTTTTCATGCACTTGGATTGTACACCCTAATTCCTCATGAATTTCTCTTACTAACGTTTCTTCTTCCTTTTCCCCTTCTTCAATTTTCCCACCTGGAAATTCCCAAAGGTTAGGGAGTGACATCGTATTCGACCGAAGTGCGCACAACACACGATTTTGGTCGTCAAATATAACCGCCCCTACGACACGAACTGTTTTTTTCATGAACGTTTCCCCTCTATCTTCATTATTTTGCGAATACTTTCATTCTACAAAAAAGCCTTCCTTTTTTCTACGCCCGTACGAATGCATAAAAAGATTCCCTATGAGCGCCTTTCTACTTCCTCACCAACTTCGCCACACTTTCGACATGCGCGGTGTGCGGGAAAAGGTCAAACGGTTGAATGTATTCGACACGGTATTGTTTCGCAAGTGTGTCGATGTCGCGGGCGAGGCTTGATGGGTTACAGGAAACGTACACGACCGTTTTTGGTTTCACTTGTAAAATCGTTTTTAACAAAGCGTTGTCACAGCCTGTTCGCGGTGGATCGACGACGATAACATCGGGCTTCCAGCCTTCTTTCACCCATTTTGGCAACAATGTTTCTGCTTTTCCGACCGCATACGTGACGTTGGTGAAGCCGTGGCGTTCGGCGTTTTGGCGTGCATCGTCAATCGCTTCGGGAATCGTGTCCATGCCGCGCACTTCTTTCGCCTCGCGGGCGAGCCAAAGCCCGATTGTGCCGACGCCGCAATATGCATCGACGACGCGCTCGCTTTTCGTGAGCGCTGCTGCTTTTTTTACTTCATCGTATAGTTTTACCGTTTGAATCGGATTGAGTTGGAAAAAGGCGCGAGCCGATAGTTCAAAAGATAAGTCGCCAAGCACTTCTTGAATGTACGGTTCCCCTTCGAGAACGATCGTTTCATCGCCAAAAATAAGCGATGTTTTTTGCCCGTTTATGTTTTGCGCAATTGATTTCACTTCTGGCAAACGCCGCTTCACTTCCGCTACAAATAGTTCTTTGCGCGGAAATTCTTTCGTTGCTGTCACAATGACAAGTTGCACATCTCCTGTATAAAAACCAACGCGAGAAACGATTGTGCGCACGACACCCGTTTTTTTCCGTTCGTGATAAATCGGTATGCGCAAATCTTGAAAAATCGTTTTGACGACCGTTGTGACGCGATTTGTGGCATCATGTTGAATAAAGCAACGGTCAATGTCAACCAGTTCGTGTGAGTTCATGCTGTAGAGTCCAGCGATGACGCGCCCTTTTTTCACTCCTGTTTGAAATTGGCTTTTATTGCGGTAATGCCACGGATCGTCCATCCCAATCGTCGGACGAATATCGAGCGCTTCAATATTTAGTCGGCTATGCCGTTCAAGCGCTTGAATGACAATATCGCGCTTTGCTTCTAATTGCGCGTTGTAGTCTAAATGTTGCAGTTGGCAGCCACCGCATCGGTCATATACAGGACAAAGTGGCTTAACACGATGTGGCGACCGTTTTCTTATGCGTACGATTTTGCCTTCCGCATACGTCGGATACACATTCGTCGCTTGGACGACGACTTCTTCTCCCGGAAGCGCTCCCGGAACGAACACGACTTGTTTTTTAAAATAGCCGACTCCTTCCCCGTTAATGCCGAGCCGTTTAATCGTTAGTGGAAATTGTTGTCCTTGCTGTAGCATGATTCTCTCTCCTATTCGATACTTCTCCATAAATAAAATGTTGCGTAGCTTGCATACGGTTCCCACATTTGTTTAAATGCTTCCATTTCTTTTGCTGTCGGACGATGATCAAGCTGAAACCATCGTTCAATCGCTCGTTGCAAGCCAACATCTCCTTTCGGGAACACATTTGGACGACCTAAACCAAACAATAAAAAGTTTTGCACTGTCCATGGACCGATGCCGCGTATGGAAAGAAGCTGTTTCGCTACTTCTTCATCGGAAAGCGAATGCATCTCTTCTAAACGCAACTTCCCTTCTACAATAAGACGTGAAATATCAACAATATATTGCGCTTTTCGCTCACTTAACGACAAAGCCCGCAATTCATCATATGAAGCATTGGCGACGCGCTCAGGCCGCGGATAAATGTATACATCCCCGAGACGCTCACCAAATGTATGGACAAAACGTTCCGTTAGCCGATGAGCCACTTTCATATGAATTTGTTGGTGAATAATGCATTTCATTAAACAAAAATATAAATCAAATTCTAATACGAGCGGTGTTCCTTCGTGAGCGATAAACAAGTCCCGCAAATTAGTTTGCATAAAATGGTCGTGAATAGGCGCAAGTGATCTGTCCCAATGAAAAATGCGCGAAATGCGCGCGATCGCTTCTTCTTTATGCTGTTCGTTATCACACGACACGACAAACGCAGGTTTCTCTTTTGTTCCAACGCTTTTCACGCACGCAAGAAGCGGCTTTTCGTTCACATACAGCGGAACGGTGATTTCGTTATGATGAATACGTATAAGCGGATCGTTTGCGAGCCGTTCGCATACTCGCGTAAAATCGTATGGAGGCTGAACATGAATCATTACCATCTCTCCCCTTTCCCATTGTATCAAAACAAATCCCTTTGCACATCGTCAAAGGGAAAAAAGCCAAGAAGGGACGTCCATTTTTTCAAGCATAAAATCGTCTAAGCTTTTAAAAACGTATCCTTCTTTTCGCAAATCGTCAATAATTTTAGCAAGCGCATCGGCATTGTCTTTAGATACTGTATGCAACAATATAATGGCACCGGGATGAATTTGCTTCATCACATTGTTGTAAGCGTATTGCCATCCTTTTTGATCGTGAATGTGCCAATCGACGAACGCTAATGACCAAAAGACGTGGTAATAGCCAAGTTCTCGTGCGACCGCAAGCGTGCGTTCATCAAAAATGCCGCGCGGAGGGCGGATGTAACGCATATGTTTTTGCCCCGTCAACAACTCTGTTTTTTTTCTAACCATCTCAAGCTCTTCACGCAATTTTTCATCGCTAACGGTCGTTAAATCAGGATGATGCCATGAATGGTTGCCAACAATATGCCCTTCGTTTACCATCCGTTTCACTAAGTCGGGGGCAGATTGCAAATAATGGCCGGTCACAAAAAACGTAGCGGGAACTCTTTTTTGTTTGAGTACGTCTAGAATTTGTGCCGTATAACCATTTTCGTATCCGTTATCGAACGTTAAATAAATATATTTTTTTGTTGGATTACCTAAATAAAACGCATCGTATTTAGCAAGTAGTTCATCTAATTGTTTTCCTGCAGAAGGAGGGAGATGATTTTCACTTCGCTTAAATCCCCATGACATTGCTTCTATGTGACTAAACGGCAAACATAAAAAGAAGAGAAAGAAGACGATCGTTTTTTTCACTGCTTGCACCTCCATATTCATTTCAATGATAGGTTGTGCAAAAAGAAGCATAAAAAATCCGCCTAGCTAACGCTAGACGGATTTCCATTAAAATACACGTTCTTTAAATTGAGCTAATTTTTCAAGCGACGATTTTTCGATATCTTCATGTAAGCTATTTCCGTGCGAGTCCATCGTGACGACAGCTGTAAAATCTTTCACACGCAAATGCCACATCGCTTCCGGAATACCGAATTCCAAAAAGTCGACGCCTTCTACTGATTGAATACATTCAGCATAATATTGCGCTGCACCACCGATGGCATTTAAATACACGCCGCCATGTTCTTTTAACGCGGCGAGCGTTTTTGCCCCCATACCACCTTTTCCGATGACAGCACGAATGCCGAATTTTTTCATAATTTCTCCTTGATACGGCTCTTCACGAATGCTTGTCGTCGGACCAGCTGCTTTGACATGCCATTTGCCGTTTTCATCTTTTAACATAACCGGCCCACAGTGATAAATAATTTGACCGTTTAAATCAACAGGAGCATCGTGATCCATTAAATGTTTATGAATCGCATCGCGTCCTGTATAAATCATGCCGTTAATGCGAACGACATCGCCTACTTTTAGCGAGCGAATTTGCTCTTCTGTAATTGGCGCTTCAAGCACAACTTCACGAGCTTCGCTTGTCATTTCGGTTTCTTCTTGTTTGAAATCGACATTTTCTCCTTCTTGATATAACCATTCTTGAATGTCGCCTGTGTGCGGATCAATGATGACGCCTAAACGGCGAAACGCCCAGCAATTGTATGCGACAGAGACGAAAAAGCTGGCTGGAATGCGGTGCATGACGCCAATTTTACAGCCAAGAAGCGTCGTCTCTCCGCCAAATCCCATCGTTCCGATGCCGAGTTTATTGGCAGCTTCCATAATGTATTCTTCTAGTTTACGCAAATCTTCGTTCGGATTGACATCGTCAACAGGACGAAATAGTTGTTCTTTTGCTAAGTCGTACCCCGCAGAACGATCGCCGCCGATCCCAACGCCAATAAATCCTGCGCTACAGCCTTGCCCTTGCGCTTGGTATACCGCATGTAAAATACATTTACGAATGCCATCTAAATCGCGGCCTGCGCGACCAAGCCCTTCCAACTCGCAAGGCAAGCTATATTGAATGTTTTTATTTTCACATCCGCCACCTTTTAAAATTAAGCGAACGTCAATGTAATCTTTCTCCCATTGTTCAAATTTCATGACAGGCAACCCGATCCCTAAATTGTCGCCGCTATTTTCACCTGTTAATGAATCGACCGAGTTTGGACGCAGTTTCCCGTCTTTCGTTGCTTGAGCAACCGCTCGACGAATCGCCTCTTTCATTTCAATTTGATTGACCCCAACCGGCACTTTAATTTTAAATGTCGGCAACCCTGTATCTTGGCAAATCGGTGATACATTTTCATCGGCCATTTGAATGTTTTGCACGATCGTAGCAAGTGACATCGCTGCTCTCGTTCCTGCGTTTTCACGCAGTTTTGCTTTCGCAATGGCACGTCGTACATCTTTTGGCAACTTTGTTGACGTTTCAACAATTAGCTTGTACATACTTTCTTGAAACTTTTCCATCACCATGTCCCTTCCCCTTTGTTCAATATGTAACAATTTTTCGAATTATCCACTTGTATTATACATCTTTTTTAAACGCAAAAAAAAGCCGCTTAGCGACTTTTTTCCCAATCTTTTTTAAACCGCTCGTATTTCATTTCTAAATCATCAATCATTTGAATAAGACGGTCAATATCTTCTAACTCCGTCGTTTCTGGATCGATGGCTTCAAGCACTTCGAGAAACATATTTAAGCGCGTTTTTAAATAGGATAGTTGTAGATTTTGAACTGATACTGCGTTGCCCAACATCGTCACCTCGCTTTTTCTTTATCGTACACGATCGCAACATCGTTGACAATCGTTCCATTTCATTTGCATAATTATCGTTAGTCCTACTTTTTAAAATAAAGGAGATTCGTTATGGGAACATTATTGCGTCAAGCGATTACTCCTACGTTTGATCCGTGGGAAGCATATATGGACGTCGAACAGTATGGAAGCATGCAGTTAACGAATATTGAGTTTACAACAACGACCCTTTGCAATATGCGCTGTGAACATTGCGCTGTTGGTTATACATTGCGCACGAAAGATCCTGAGGCGCTACCACTCGATCTTCTTCTTCGCCGCCTCGATGAAATTCCACATTTGCGCTCGTTAAGCATTACAGGCGGTGAGCCGATGCTTTCGCTCAAATCTGTCGAGCAATACGTCGTACCGTTGTTAACATATGCACACGAACGCGGGGTGCGCACACAAATTAACTCAAATTTAACGCTCGATTTAGAACGATATGAAAAAATTATTCCTTACTTAGACGTTTTGCACATTTCGCATAATTGGGGTACGATCGATGATTTCGTTGAAGGCGGCTTTGCGATGATGGAGAAAAAGCCGACTGTCGCACAACGCGAGCGCTATTTTATACGCATGATCGAAAATGCGCGTGCCCTTTCAAACATGGGGGTCATCGTTTCAGCTGAAACAATGTTAAATAAACGGACGCGTCCACATATAGAAACGATTCATCGCCAAATTGTAAACGAAATGGGCTGTAAACGTCATGAAGTACATCCGATGTATCCGAGCGACTTTGCTAGCGGTTTAGAAACATTAACATTAGATGAATTGCGTGAGACGATTCATCATTTACTTGATATACGGGACGAGAACGTATGGATGTTGTTTGGTACGCTACCTTTTTATCCATGTAGCGACAACGAAGAAGATTTAGCACTATTAAAACGTTTATACGAAAGTAAAAATGTAACAGTACGAAACGACCCTGATGGACGTTCACGTTTAAATGTAAACATTTTTACAGGCGACATTATTGTCACTGATTTTGGCGATGAACCGACGCTTGGCAACATTCAAACCGACTCTCTTCTTTCTGCTTATGACAAATGGATGGCGTCTGACTTAGCCAAATCGTTGAACTGCCATTGCCCTGCGGTGAAATGTTTAGGGCCGAACGTGCTTGTGAAAAATCGCTACTATCCGGACGTCGATTTTACAACAAGAAAAGCAAAAATTAAACGGTAAGATAAGAAAAGCGCAAAGCGCCCCAATTTCGCCTAAAGGCAGCCCGCATCCTGCGGGCAACGGCAAAATGTCGCCATCCTTGGTTCCGCGAAGAGCGCACAAGTCCCACCGAGGAGAGCTCGAACCAATCAGTTGGGGAAAACTCACCGAAAGCTTCTCAGCGTGTCGCCGCAGCAGTGTGGGGCGGAGCGCATCACACCGATGGCGCTTGGAGCTAGACACTTTCCTAAATCTGAAATTTGATACTTTCTTATCTTTCGAAAAAGCTTGTCGGGGCGCTCGACAAGCTTTTTTCATCATCTTGGTACGTCGCTTGCGACAAATGCGAATGATAGGCGGTCTTGTACTGGAATCCAAGCACCAATCCCTTGCGACGTAACGTTTTTCACAACAATGCTCTTTTTCTTTCCTTTTAAGACGATATATACTTCACCATATGTCACTTTTCCTTTTTCGTTTACCGCAGGAGCGTAGGCGTATAAATATCCTAATTTTTTTGGCGGAACGTTATATGCTTGTTCTTTTTTTGTTCCGATGCCAATCCACGTACTAAAAGAGAGCGGCAAATTTGTCTTTTTCATTGCCGTTAGTAACATCATTTTTTTTACATCTTCTTCATTTGGGATGCTTGCAGTCAGTCCGCCGCGTACTTGTTTTTGCATCTCTTGTCGATATGTCAGTCGCGCTGCTGTTTTCCCACCGCGATTGTCAATGAAGTTTGTATTTACTTTTTGATACTCCCAATTCGTCGATGTTTCCGTCGATTCATAATTCAAAGGCCATTGTCCTAGATAAATTGTTGCTTCATAACCGATCGCAAACGGTGTGCTTGAAATCGACGATTCGTTTAAAAGGCGAATTAATTCCGGATTTTCAATTTTAACATTCGCCGATTGAAGCAGTTGTTTCGCTAATTCACTTGGTTGCAAATACGGCAAATTTTGCGTCGGATTCGGATACGTATTTTCTTTTGAAATGTCAATAACCGATGACGGGAGCTTGACAGTTGCTTCACTAACCGTTGGAATACAGAAGAAAATGAACATCATACTTAAAGCAAACCATCTTTTCATGCATAAACTCCTTTCCTTTTACATCGTTCATCGTTATTTTTTTCAAAAGTCAACAATTTATCCTCTCCGTAAAAAAAATCCGCCAGCGACAACTGACGGATTACAACAAATAAAATCCAATTCCCATAATCATATACGCCCCAAGAAGTGTCGCTCCCTCAAACCAGTTCGTATCTCCATCGTTGGAGAGAACAATCGTTAATAAAACAGCTGTCACCATCGCAACAAGCTCTGGAAGCGTAAAAACGAGTGCCATGTGCGTCGGGAATAAGAGGGAAACGAGCACTAATACAGGTGCAACAAACATCGCAATTTGCAGCGTCGAGCCGATCGCAATTTCAACAGCGACATTCATTTTATTTTTATATGCCATAATGATGGCGGAAGCATGCTCTGCAGCGTTTCCGACAATGGCAACAATAATGACCCCGATGAATAGTTCACTCCATCCGAATGAATGGGCGACGACTTCAAACGTATGAACTAAACTTTCGGATACGTAAGCAACTGCAACAGTAGCAAGAGCTAGAATGAGCATCGCTTTTCCTTTTGACCATTCTGGCTCTTCATGTTCTTCTACATCTTCTTTGTGTTGATATACACCGCGATGAGTAACGAGTTTAAAATATAACGCAGCTAAATAAAGGGCGATCATAATTATCGAAATACCGATACTTAATGATAACGTTTTTTGTTCATTCATCGTCATCGAAAATACTTCTGGAATGACAAAAGCAACTAAAATAGCAAATGTTAGTAAACCTGAATTATGACGCGCATCATATACGTTAAATGATTGCCGTTTATATTTCAAACCACCAACAAAAAACGATAAACCTGCCACAAGCAATAAGTTGCCGAGCACGGAACCCGTTAACGACGCCAACACGACACTCACTAAGCCAGCTTTCAACGCAAAAATGGATATAATCAATTCTACAGCATTGCCAAATGTCGCATTCAAAAGTCCACCGATGCGAGGACCTGCCACGATTGCCAAACTTTCTGTCGCTCGTCCCATATAGCTAGCGAGCGCAATAATTGTGACACAATAAACGACAAACATCGGCGTCGCAGGCCAATGAAATAACCTTCCTGCAACAGAAAGGGGAACACCGATGACCGTTAATAAAAAAAAGATGCGTTCCATCCAATCGTCTCCTTTTCATTTATGGGTTATCAACCATATTTTACACGAATCAACTCCCATTTTCATCCGTCTTTTTCGTTGCTTCTTCCCGTGAAACGCTTTAATATCGAACATAGTGAATATATTACAGGAGGGAATTATGCGACAACGTCATTTTTTTATTTTAGTTAGCATCGTCATGATTTCAGGTCTTTCTCAAGGGCTATTGTTGCCGCTTATTTCTATCATTTTTGAACAAAATGGTGTTCATTCGTCGCTTAGCGGCATGCATGCAACAGCGATGTACATCGGCGTTCTTGTCGTGTCACCTTTTTTAGAGCGTCCGCTTCGTCGCTACGGCTTTAAGCATTTAATTATGATCGGTGGAGCGATTGTCATCGTTTCGTTAGCGATTTTTCCGATTTCATCATCGCTTTTGTTTTGGTTTATGCTTCGATTGCTCATCGGAATTGGCGATCACATTCTTCATTTCGGTTCGCAAACATGGATCACATACGCTTCTCCCGCTCACCGACGAGGGCGCAACATTTCGTTATACGGCTTATCGTTTGGAGTCGGCTTTATGATCGGACCGCTTCTCGTTCCGCTCGTCCACATACATGAAGCGTTGCCGTTTATCGTTTCATCTTTGCTCAGCTTATGTGGCTGGATATTATTATTTTTCTTGCCACATACGTATCCAGAAACGGAAGAAGCAGAAAAAGTTGGAGCGGCACGCTTTTTTCACGCTTGGAAACAAGCATGGCCAGCTTTGTTGTTGCCGTTCGGCTACGGCTTTTTAGAGGCGTCGCTCCATAGCATGTTTCCGATTTATGCGTTAAGAAACGAGTTAAGTGTTGAGACAGTTGCGATGATGCTTCCAGCGTTTGCCCTTGGCGGCATCGCTTTTCAACTTCCGCTCGGAACGTTAAGCGATCGCTTTTCACGAAAAACGATGATTATGATTTCATTAGCCATAGGTGCCCTTTGTTTTGCTATCGCTACATGGTTTTCTTCTCCTGTTCAACTAACAACAACGTTTTTCGTTGCTGGTATGTTTGTCGGTTCGCTTTTTTCACTCGGCATGGCGTATATGGCGGACTTGCTGCCAACGTCGCTTCTTCCTGTCGGTAACATTTTATGTGGTATGCTATATAGTATTGGGAGCATATGCGGTCCTGCGATCGGTGGCGTTGTATTACAACAGCAAGAGGAATTATTTTTCTTTACCATGAGCTCTCTTTTGCTTCTTTTACTGCTCGCCCAGCGCCCGTTCACAAAATTTTCAAAATATTTTTCTGGAAAACACGAAAAAAACGTTGACGCTTTTTAACCTTCTGTTATATAATAAAACCAAACAAATCAAACTGTTTTAAAACAGAGGGGAGAGCGATCATGATGAGTAGAGAAGAAAGAAAAAATATGATTGAGTTTATTACAAAATTGCGTGGCTTTAATCAAGAACAACTTGTTTATATGACAGATGCAGAAATCGAACATATTTACAACCAAACATATTATCATCACGAAGAAATTGCAGAATAAGAGGGATGTGCAACACATCCCTCTTCTCTTTAATGGTATCCGTTTTGTCCGTTTGCGCTACTGCTCGTTTTATGTTTCGGACGGCTTTTTCCTTTTTGTTTTGTCCCGCCATCTTTTTTCGTTTTTTTCGTCACGTATAGTCCCCCTTCATCACCACTTTCACTTTTAATATGGTTTACGAACGCCCTTTTTATGAGAGGGAATGACTACCGTATGCGCATTTTTCCTTCTTTTTTACAACAAAAAATGGCGTTTAACTCTCCACCTAATACAATCATCATACCGGACAAATAAAACCAAACCATTAACGCAATAATGCCGCCTAGACTACCGTACATCGCCGAATAGTTACCGAACTGATTCACATAATACGAAAAAGCAAGCGAGACAACCATCCAACCGACCGTGGCAAATAGCGAACCGCTCCATACGTCGCGAAAACGAACATATTTGCTCGGCGCAAAAACGTACAACACAGAAAAAACAAAAAATAAAATGATAAAACTAACAAACCAACGAATCGTTTCCCATATGCGTAAAAAAACGCCCGAAAGCCCAAACGCTGAAAAAAGAAACGTGCCAATCATTTTACCGAATACAGGGAAAACAAGCGCGACAATAATGACGAAAATCATGGCAAATGTAAGTAAGATGGAAATACCGCGCGCAACAAGAAAGGAACGCGTTTCTTTCACATCATATGCACGGTTTAAAGCGCGAATAATGGCCGACATGCCGTTCGATGCAGCCCATACAGTCGCAAGTACGCTAAAGGACAACCATTTTCCGCTTTGTAATTCCATGAGCTGTCTCATGTTAGTTTCGATTAAATGTACCGTTTCGCTCGGAGCATATTGACTCAAAAAGGCGATTACATCTTCATGCGGGATGGGCAAATACGATAAAAACGTCAGCAAAAACAGCAAAAACGGGAATAGCGAAAGCAAAAAGAAATATGCCAACTCAGCCGATAAATCGAACACTTCGTCCTCATCGAACCGTTTCATGAGCTCTCGGACGACGGAAAAACTAATAATCATCTTTCAACACCTCGCTCCTTATGTCGAGCGTTTGCGAATCAGCTCCCCAATCCACTCCATCACTTGCGGCGTTGTTTCTTTTACTTCACTTAGTTTATTCACAATAAACTGCAAATCATTCACTATTTCGTCGACATGTTGTCTTGTTTGATGGACTGTCTCTTTTACTCCTTCCACATCATCCATCCACTCACGACACGCTTCTTTTACCACTTGACGCGCTTTTTTATTCGCTAGCAACAAAGCGACACCAGCCAATGCAAGCCATTTCCCCTTTCCCATCGCCATGCCTCCTTACAACGAATGATCTCGTTTTATGCGTTCTAATATATGTTTACATCCTTCCTCTACTAATTCGTACACTTCTTCAAAATTTCCTGTAAAGTACGGGTCTGGCACATCATCTACGCAACGGTTTGGCACAAAGTCCATAAATCGAGCAATCACCGCACGACAATCATCGCCGACAAGACGGCGAAGATGAGCGATATTATCGCTATCCATGCCAATAATATAATCAAATGTATGAAAGTCTTCTTTTGTAATTTGTCGTGCTTTCAATCCTGTAAAATCGATTTGTTTTTCTGTTAAAATGCGCTGTGTGCCATGATGAGGCGGTTTACCGATATGCCAGTTTCCTGTTCCTGCTGAATCAACAGAAATGACGTGATCAAGTCCTTCTTGCTTCACAAGATGTCGAAATACCGCCTCCGCCATTGGAGAACGACAAATGTTTCCTAAACAAACAAATAACACACGAATCATTTTATTTCACCTCTCAAAGTAGAATGAATAGTTAAACAATGATACAATGAACACAATCATGTATGAAAGGATGACGATTGTGCGTTTATCAGTTGAACAAATGATTGAGCAAATAAAAGAAAAATTAAAAGTATTAAATTTTGATGCGATTAAACCAGATCATTTCGATGAGCAACTGTATGATGAATTAAAAGATATATACGATATGGTGATGAAAAAGCCATCGTTTAGCCCGAGCGAAATGCAAGCGATCGCTGAAGAGCTCGGAAACTTACGCAAAAAATTATAAAATCGCCTGTCCAACGATAAGCAGCGACGGATGATCCGCGAGTGCAATTTCTTCACGTGTATCCGTGTACCGTACGGACGGACGTTGCATATGTTCAACAATTTTTGTGACGATCGCGTTTCTTCCGTCGCTCATTTTGACCATCGTTCCCGGCAAATAAGCAGGAATCGTCTCAACAAACAGCCGCACAAGCTGCTGGCTATACCGAATACCACTTCGCGCCATAATAATTTCAAGCGCTTCGTGCGGCGGCACAAATTCAGCGGAAATTAAATTTTCATATTCATTGGCAATGGCGCAAATTTGGGCGTACAAATGAATACTCGTTTCTTTTAATCCGCGCGGTGTACCTGAGCCGTCTGCATGTTCGTGATGTTGATACGCCATATGTGCACATAATAAACTAAGTTCCCGCTCTTTTCGTAAATATTCAAATCCCTTTACGGTATGATGCGCTTCTCCTTCAATTTCTTTTCCGATGTCATGAAACAACGAGCCAAGCGCGACATCGCGCAACTGTAAATCGTTCAAATGTAGCTTCTTCCCTAACTGTAATGCTAACAGCGCTACATTGACTGCATGAGCGTACGGCTGCGCTTCCACTTCAAGCGACGTCGCTGGAATGATCGCTAACACTTTTCTTTTTTTCACTTCATCAACGAGCTTTACCGCTAGTTTAAACAACAAGCGAAGCGGCAATTGCTCCCGCTTTCGTACTGCATCAAACGATTGCTGAACAACTTTAATCGCGTCCATCCACGACGGCATATCGAGCAACTCTTCTAAAGTAATGCCTTCAGACACCGCATCTTCAACAAATACGTAGCGAATGTCCATTTGTTTTAAACGCTCTACATATTTTGGATGAATTTTTCTTCCTGCTGCTAACAATACACGACGATGGCGATCATAAATCGGACGTGCCAATTCCATCGTTCGCTCATCGTAGTCTTCTAATAAAATGAGCCGCAAACATACTCCACTCCTTTCGACATCTCCCATACAAACAGTATAATCATGTTTTTTTTCGTTTGCCATGACGTTTTCCAAAAAATAAATTCCGATAGAAAAACTAGGATTGACATCCACTTGAATTGTGTTAAAATTTAAAACAATCAAACAGAAAGGGCGACGAATACGAAAGGGAGATGAGACATGATTACGTATGAAACGTGGGATGAAGTTCAAAAACCAACTTTTCCAATCGATAATAACGAAAAAGGAGCATTACATGTACTTTCATGGGCGTATGCCCATTATGGCGACGACCTTTTGTATGCGTGCAGTTTTGGCATTGAAGGCATCGTGCTCATTGATCTGATTTCTCAAGTAAAAGATGATGCTCACATTGTGTTTCTCGATACACATTTACATTTTCCCGAAACATACGAAACGATTGAACGCGTCAAACGAGCATATCCACGCTTGCGTATTCATTTACAAACACCGTCTTTATCACTTGCAGAACAAGAGAAACAATTCGGTGCAGAACTTTGGAAAAAAGACCCGAACAAATGCTGTGAACTAAGAAAAATTGTTCCGCTACGAGAAGCGATGACAGGAAAAAAAGCGTGGATTTCTGGGCTGCGCCGTGAACAATCGCCAACAAGACAACATGTTGAATTTATTAATCGTGATAAAAAGTTTCAAAACATTAAAGTTTGTCCAATTATTTACTGGACGTGGAAAGACGTATGGCGTTATGTGCATCGCCACAATCTCTCTTACAATCCGCTTCATGACCGCGGATATCCGAGCATCGGTTGTGCACCGTGTACAGTCCCTGCTTATACAGAAGAAGATTTACGTTCTGGTCGATGGGCTGGGCTAGGAAAAACAGAATGCGGCTTGCACGAATCATAAAGGGGGGAGTGGCTTGGTCATCGTTGCTTTTATTATTGCTTTTTTCTTTGCGATGAACATTGGGGGAAGCGGAGCTGCCGCGACCATGGGAGCTGCTTACGGTTCTGGCACATTGCCAAATAAACGAATCGCTTTACTCATATGCGCCGTCGCCATTTTCCTCGGCAGTTTAAGCGGAGGAGAAGTTGTGAAAACGATCGGCTCTGGCATCGTTCCTCCATCCATTTTACAAACAGAACTTGTTGTCATCGTCTTAGCAGCGGCAACGATTTCGTTATTTGCGGCCAACGCGCTCGGCATTCCGCTATCAACAAGCGAAATTACAGTAGGTGCGGTCGTTGGGGCAGGCATTGCGTATCAAAGCGTATATGTTGGCAAACTCCTATGGATCGTATCGTTTTGGCTCATTACACCGCTTGCTGCGTTTTCTTTCGCTTTTTTCATTAGCAAATGGCTAAAAGGAAAAACAGTCAAACAAAACAAATGGATCGGCTTTTTGCTTATTATTGTCGGATTTTTCGAGGCGTTTTCAGCCGGAATGAACAATGTCGCCAACGCGGTCGGGCCTCTCGTCGGAGCGGATTTACTATCCGTCCAACACGGGATCATTTTCGGCGGGTTATTCGTTGCCCTTGGAGCTCTTTTGCTCGGTAGCCGCGTATTAGAAACGAACGGAAAAAAAATTACGACGTTCTCTCAACTTGAAGGATGTATTATTTCAGGAATCGGAGCAACGCTCGTCATCGTTTCATCTCTTTTTGGTCTTCCCGTTCCGCTGACACAAATTACGACATCAGCCATTATCGGCATCGGCACAACGAAAAGCGGCTTTTCCATTTGGCAAAAGCAAATTGTCATTCAAGTGCTAAAAGTGTGGGTTGTCTCGCCTATTTTTGCATTAGCTGTTTCATATAGTTTAATTAAATTATTGCTTCATAGCGACGTCTATACAGCTATTGCCATTGTGAGCGTTTGTTTCGCCACGCTTGGAACGATTAGCTTAAAAAAAACGATCACAGAGGAACGCCGCTCGTTTCACGAACATGGCGGCGGCATTTAAACCTAGTTATTTTATAAGAATAATAAGTTTAGGGGGTATTAAACATGAAACAAATCGTATTAAGTAAAGCGGAGTTAAGTGACCTTGAATTACTTGCCATCGGCGGATATGAACCGCTCACCGGCTTTTTAGGAAAAGATGATTATGAGTCGGTTGTCGAAACGATGCGGCTTACAAATGGAGCGGTATGGAGCATCCCTATTACACTTGCCGTAACAGAACAACAAGCGAAACAACTATCGCTCGGAGACGAAGTCGAACTCGTGTATGACCGAACGGTATACGGCACAATGGAAGTGCAACATATATATCGCCCAGACAAGCGAAAAGAAGCACGTCTTGTATACCAAACAGAAGACGTAGCACACCCTGGCGTAAAAAAATTATTTGAAAAACCGGATATATATATCGGTGGACCTGTGAAGCTTGTGCGTCAAACAAATAAAGGAATTTTTTCGCCATTCTTTTTTACACCAAAAGAAACAAAGCAACGATTTGTGGAACTTGGCTGGAAAACAGTCGTCGGGTTTCAAACGCGTAATCCCGTTCATCGCGCCCATGAATACATTCAAAAATGCGCGCTTGAAATCGTCGACGGTCTTTATTTAAATCCGCTCGTTGGCGAAACGAAAGAAGATGACATTCCTGCGGACATTCGTTTAAAAAGCTATCAAGTGTTGCTTGAACATTATTATCCAAAAGATCGCGTCTTTCTCGGTGTATTTACAGCTGCAATGCGCTATGCAGGTCCACGTGAAGCCATTTTTCATGCGCTCGTACGTAAAAACTTCGGATGCACACACTTTATCGTCGGCCGTGACCATGCGGGAGTTGGCAGTTACTATGGCACGTATGATGCTCAAAAAATTTTCTTGCAGTTTACAAACGAAGAGCTAGGCATTACCCCTCTCTTTTTCGAACATAGCTTTTACTGCAAAAAATGTGAAGCGATGGCGTCAACGAAAACGTGCCCACACGATGCAGCCGCTCATGTCGTTCTGTCTGGAACAAAAGTACGGGAAATGTTGCGCGCTGGCGAAATGCCACCAAGCACATTCAGTCGCCCAGAAGTTGTGCGCGTGCTGATGGATGGTTTACAAACAGTCGGAGGTGGCCGTTCATGAATATCGTTTGGCATCAAGAAAGTGTAAAAAAAGAAGATCGACGAAAAAAAAATAAACATCATAGCTTCGTTCTTTGGTTTACAGGTTTGTCAGGGTCTGGGAAGTCCACGTTAGCAAACGCGGTAGCGAAAACATTATTTGAACAAAACATTCAATGTTACGTGCTTGATGGCGATAACGTGCGTCACGGCTTAAATAGCGATCTAGGTTTTTCTGCGGAAGATCGTACAGAAAACATTCGTCGCATTGGTGAAGTAGCAAAATTGTTCGTAGACAGTGGACAAATCGTGCTGACTGCCTTTATTTCTCCGTTCCGTCAAGATCGTCAACTCGTTCGCAGCAAGCTCGAGCAAGATGAATTTATCGAAATTTATGTTCATTGTCCGCTTGAAACATGTGAGCAACGCGATCCAAAAGGATTGTATAAAAAAGCACGAAATGGAGAAATTCGCGACTTTACCGGCATTGATTCACCATATGAGCCACCGCTTTTGCCAGAACTTGTCGTCGATACGGATCAATATTCAATTGAACAATGCGTTCAACAAATCATGTCCTATCTAAAAAATAAACAGTGGATTTAGGAGGAGACAATGGGGAAAGTATATTTAGTCGGCGCTGGTCCTGGGGATCCTGAGCTCATTACAGTAAAAGGATTAAAATGTATTCAACAAGCAGATGTTATTTTATACGACCGCCTCATTAACGAACAGCTACTGTCGTACGCCAAGCGCGATGCTGATTTGATTTATTGCGGAAAGTTACCAAATTACCATACAATGAAACAAGAGACGATTAATCATTTTTTAGTGAAGCATGCGAAAAGAGGAAAATATGTCACGAGATTAAAAGGCGGCGATCCTTTTCTATTCGGACGTGGTGGTGAAGAAGCACAAGCACTTATGAAACATCGCATTCCGTTTGAAATCGTTCCCGGAGTGACATCTGGCATCGCTGTTCCGGCATATGCGGGAATTCCTGTCACTCATCGCGATTTTAGCGGAAGCGTTGCATTTATCACAGGTCATCGCCGACTCGATGCAACAGATGCGGTACAATGGGAGCATTTAGCAAAGGGAGTCGATACGCTCGTCATTTATATGGGCGTGAAACATCTCCCATTCATTTGTAAACAATTACAATTGTACGGGAGACATCCACAAACCCCTGTTGCCGTCATCCAATGGGGAACGCTTCCCGAACAAAAAACGATCGTAGCGACGTTACATACGATTGTAGAAGCGGTAAAAAAACAATCCATCTCTAACCCGAGCATCATTATTGTCGGGGAAGTCGTTCGCCTACATGAACAGCTACAATGGTTTGAAACAATGTTAGAGGAAAAAATTGCACATGGAATGAGGTAGCATATGAAAGCTGTTTTGTACATTTGTCACGGAAGTCGTTCCATAGAAGGACAAAAAGAGGCGACCGCTTTCGTCGAACGCCTCTCTTCTTCCATTTCAATCCCTATCCAACACATATGCTTTTTGGAGTTGTGTGAACCGAATATTGTCACAGGGGTGGAACGTTGCGTTCATGATGGAGCAACTGCCATTTTAGCCATTCCACTTTTACTATTGTCGGCTAACCACGCGAAACGCGACATTCCATATGAGTTAGAAAAAGCAAAAAAGATGTTTCCCTCCGTAACGATTACATATGGAAAACCGTTCGGTGTACAACGTCATATCGTTTCCGCCATATCGAAAACAATCAAACGTGCTGATGCGATCGTGCTCGTTGGCCGTGGGAGCAGCGACATAGACACGCAAGCAGATTTTAAACAAATTGCTCATCTATTGCAACATGAAACAAACATATCCGTCTATCCATGTTATTTAGCAGCTGCTTCTCCTTCTTTTTCCGATGTTGTCATCTCGCTTGCAAAAGCAGCGAATTACAAACAGGTAGCTGTTGTTCCATACATTTTATTTTTCGGGCAGCTACTTGACTATATTCATGAAACGCTTCAATCACAACAAACAAGCGACGTATCGTTTACATTATATCCTCCGATTCGGACGTATGACGTATTAGACCGTCTCGTTGAAAAGCAAGTAAAAGAATGGAGGTAGGCGTATGTTTCCCCTTTTCATCCGAATGGAAAGAAAAAAAGTTGTCATTGCCGGTGGCGGACAAATTGCGTATCGCCGCCTCCTCCCTCTTCTTGATGAAGGGGCTTGCATTACCGTCATTAGCCCAAAAGCGATCGATGCCATTGTTCATTTAGCCGAACAAAAGCGAATTACATGGCATGCACGTTCGATTGAACCGAGCGACTATGCCGATGCTTTTTTCATTATTGCCGCAACGAACGATCCGAACGTTAATGAACAAATCGCTACCTATGCATCACCAAACCAGCTTGTCAATGTGGCAAGCAATCATCTTATCGGCAACGTTCATGTACCTACTTTTTTTTCAAGAGGGAAATTACAAATTGCCATCACAACAGGAGGAGCAAGCCCTGCATTTGCAAAACAAATCAAAAAACAACTTGAACAACAATTTGATGAATCGATCGCTCAACATGTCGAAGAATTATATAAACAACGCCAACAGCGAAAAGAGCTTTGATCATTTTGATCAAAGCTCTTTTTGTTTATGACTCTAATACTAGCACCTCTAATGAAGGAGTGCGGGATACGTAACCGACGGCAACGACCGTATAAGACTTATTCGGTTGGAAGCGCACATTGGGAATCGATAAAACAACTTGATTTGTCCCTGCTACCCTCACATCAACATGCAATTTTTCGTTAACAGGCGCTTCAATATAATTCGTCACTTTTCCAAACGAAGCATTTTGGAACAATACATCCCCACCACGTAGCGCAATATCTACTGCTGGCGCATCTGGTGAAAAATGAGCAAAACGCACTTTCGCTTTTCCGTATGGCGCATATGGTTCGTCGAGAATAGAAAGAAGTTGTAAGCGATGTACGTCACCAATTACCGCGAGCGTATACGTCATTTTCGGCAAGACTTGAATTGTTTGACTAAGAACTGGAGACGTCGTATGCCCTGCTGGATACACGTCGATGCGATGCTCTCCTTTTGGCACTTTCATATATTGGCTTAGTTGTTTATACTTCATATTGCGCAATATTTTTTGTCCATTCACGTATACGTCAACTGCTGGGGCATTCGGTGAGGCATGAAATACGCGGATACGTCCAGCATCATCCACTCGTTCTTCCTCGCGTGACTTCGCAAGTTTTTCTACATACTCCATATGTTTTCGCATATACTTTTCATATTGATCACGATCTTTATATTGATAATAACGCGCTAACAAATCATACATCACAGCTTTTTGAATGTAACGATCTATCTCGTTCACAACAGTTCCTCCTCATAAATCTTTTTTACGTATTCAACGTATGCAATACAAGGTAGGCTGTTGTATGATTTTTATAGAAAATTTTTTTGCGAAGGAGATAAACAAATGATCGTTCGTTATTCCGTTGTTGCGCACGGTCGGGTACAAGGTGTAGGGTTTCGCTACTTTGCCCAATATGAAGCAAGAAGACGAGGTTTGACCGGTTGGGTAAAAAATTGCGAGGCCGATCACATGATCGAAATGGAAGTTCAAGGCGAGACAGAGCGAGTAGAATCATTTGTTGATGAAATAAAAAAAGGACCACCGTTTGCACGTGTCGAACGAGTAGAACAATACGCCATCCCTACCGTCCCCCACGAAACGACCTTTCGCATCATCTATTGAAAAAAGCTGACCGAAGTCAGCTTTTTTCATGACAATTTGTGCCGCATGATCCTTTGACTGAACAAGCAGCGCATGTGCCTCGTTTACTTTTTTGAATAAAGCGGAAGATCGTCCATCCCGCATATCCGAAAATGACACATCCGATGACAACATTTGCGATCATGTATATCCCTTCCTTTAGAAGCCGAATAAGCTTCCGACTTGGTAAATGACAAACGAAACGATATAAGCTAAAACTAGCGCATAACCAATCGAAAACATCGTCCATTTTCGAGAACGTGTTTCTTTATAAATCGTCGCAACAGTTGCTAAACATGGAACATATAATAAAACAAATACCATAAAACTAAATGCAGATAGAGGGGTAAAGTGCGATGCCATAAGCCCTTGAAGCGATTCAACATCCGGTACGTGATAAATAATGTTCATCGTTGACACGACGACTTCTTTTGCTAAAAATCCGGTTAATAAAGCGGCACCCGCTTGCCACGTACCAAACCCAAGCGGAGCAAGGAACGGTGCAAGCACACCACCAATCATCGCTAAAAAGCTGTCATCCATATTTACATTCACACCGTGTGGACCGACATAAGATAATAACCAAATGGCAACAGAACCCCCGAAAATGAACGTCCCTGCTTTTTTCACAAAACCTTTTCCTTTATCCCACGTACTGCGCCATAATGCTTGCCATTGCGGCATACGATATGGCGGCAATTCAACGACAAATACAGATGCTTCTTCTTTTAAAATCGTTAATGAAAATAGTTTTGCAAGTATAAGAGCAAGTAAAACGCCGAGAACGTATAATGAAAGAACGACAAGCGCTTGATGTGTTGCGAAAAACGCCCCGACAAATAAAGCGTATACGGGCAAACGTGCCGAGCAAGACATAAGCGGTGTTAACAACATCGTCACAAGCCGTTCACGCGGTTGTTCAATCGTCCTTGCTGCCATGACGCCAGGGACATTACAACCAAACCCGATAATAAGCGGAATAAATGCTTTTCCATTTAATCCGACCGCTTCCATTAATCGATCCATGACAAGGGCTACACGCGCCATATACCCCGAATCTTCTAAAAACGAAATAAAGAAAAACAAAATGAAAATTTGTGGCACGAATACGAGAACACCGCCTACCCCTGCGATAATGCCGTCGACGATAAGGGCACGAATAAATTCAGAAGCCCCGATTGTTTCCAACATCGCTGTTACTACATTCGTCAACGGGCCAGCGAAAAATGCGTCAAGCAAATCGGAAAGCGGTGCTCCAAGCCAGTCGAATGTCAGCTGAAATAAAACATACATCGCTAATAAAAAAATGGGAATACCGACATATTTATTTGTGACAACAGCATCAATTCGATCCGTTAGCGTCACACGTTCGATTTCTTTGCGCTGTACGGATTGTTCAATGATTTCTTTTACAAACGAACGGCGTCGTTCGTAAATGAACTGAGCAGGTGGCATTTGTTCTGCCTGTTGCACTTCTTTTTCTGCTTGTTCATACAATGAGCGCCATGTTGCTTCTGGCAACTTTTCTGCTACATAATCACGAACGTAGCTATTCCCTTCATAAAACTGAATCGCTAACCATCGGACAGGGAATTTCTCCTCCGTTCCCCATGCAGCACGAAAGCGCTCAATTGCTCGTTCCATCGTTCCACCATAAAAAAGAGCAAGAGGCTCTGTTTGTTCTGTTGCTTTTTCAAGCAACAGATGCTCTACTTGATCGCATCCTTTTCCCGTTCGGGCAATGACAGGAACAACTGGCACGCGCAACATTGTAGCTAATTTTGTTTGATCGATGAATATACCTCTCCCTTCTGCTACATCGACCATATTTAAAGCAATCGCTAACGGTTTACCGAATTCTAAAAGTTGAACAGTTAACAATAAATTTCGTTCTAGTTGTGATGCATCGACAATGTTTAAAATTTCATCAAAAGACTCGGTCAATAAAAATTGCGTCACAACCCGTTCATCGCGAGAAAGTGGATGGAGCGAATATACACCAGGCAAATCAATTACTTTGGCTTGTTTGTTGCGCAAAACACCTACCTTTTTTTCAACGGTCACACCGCTCCAGTTTCCAACGTACTCGTACGTCCCGGTTAACTGATTAAACAACGATGTTTTCCCTGTATTTGGGTTACCCACGAGTGCAATATGCATCATAACGGCTTCACCTGAATGTTCATCGCTTCATTACGACGAATGCCGACGCATTGTCCACAATTTTCAATCATAAACGGTCCACCAAGGGGCATCGTACATTTCAAACAAATTTCCGCCCCTTCTGTGACCCCCATATCTAGCAATCTTCTTTTTACTAAATCGCTTACTCGCGATAAATCAACAATTTTTGCGCGCTCCCCAACTCGTAATTGCGTCATTGCAACCATACATAATCCCCCAATTAATAATGATAACCTTTTTCAATATTCATTATAGTACGCAAGGCGGAAAACATCTATCCTTTTTTATTGTGTTCACAAAATGTTACGACGCAGATGGTATCGGCATATGTTTGAAACATGTGCGTATAATCGCTTCGTTTGCTTGTTCATTTTTCACACAAAATGTTCGGTCTTCACCGCATACATCAACACCGAGCACATGCTTGTACCGAAAAAGATAGTCAATGTAAGTCAAAAGCATTTGTAACGACATCGTCCCTTGGTCCCAGTTTGTTTGCGCCTCTTGTGGGTGAAGCACATCTTTATCTATGCTAATGTACACATGTTTTGTCGGAATGGCGCGCACAATCGTCATTGGCGCATACATCACATCATTTTTTGGAAAAGTTGTGACATGTGAAGATACGTGTGAAGTTGTTGAACCGATAATGACAACGTGTTTTAATGTCGGAACATGTTTTTGAGCATATGATACCCATGAGCCACATGACAGAAGCGGAAACAACGTTTGTTCGTTCATGTCTGTATGATGATCAAACAATACGAGTGTAAACGGCTCATGAAACTGCTTAAGCAATACGTATGAAACATAATGATAGTTACCGCTTCCGATCAACGTCACCCCTCTCGTATGGCGACGTGCAATTCTTTTTTCAATTTCTTTTATCGCATCATCATCACAATATAAATTTGTTCCTTCGATGTCATACATATCGATCCATTCATGAGGAAAACGGAGAAGATTTCGTTGCCACGTATACGTGTTGTCGAAGTTTAAAAACGTTACACTTGGATGCATACCTTCCTCACCCTTGTGCAAGTTTTTTCTTCAACAAAATTATACAAACATCCCTATAATCAATACAACGATGTTCTTTCGTGAAATTATTCACATATTCGTCACAAAAAAATACTAATACCCCTTCATCTATAATTTTCTTTGTGATAAAATTCACAATACAAGGAGGTTGATCAATAATGAGCAAAAAAATTGTCATTGTTGGTGGGGTAGCTGGTGGCGCAACAACAGCGGCCCGTCTACGCCGTTTAGATGAACAAGCGGAAATCGTGATGTTTGAACGTGGAGAATATATTTCATTTGCAAACTGTGGTCTTCCATATTATATCGGCGGTGCCATCGCAGAGCGTGATGCTTTGCTCGTTCAAACGGTTGAAGGCATGGCGGAAAAATTTCATCTCGACATCCGTATTCAAAGTGAAGTCATTGCAATTAACCGTGAACGTAAAATAGTAGTCGTGAAACATTTACCAACAGGCGAAACATACGAAGAAAGTTACGACTATCTCGTTTTATCACCTGGAGCAAGCCCGATCAAACCTAACATTCCAGGCATAGAAGAAGCAAACGACTTATTCACATTGCGCAACATTCCGGATACAGATCGAATCAAATCATATGTAGATGAAAAGAAACCGAAAAAAGCTGTTGTCATCGGTGGCGGCTTTATCGGTGTAGAAATGGTGGAAAATTTATGGGAGCGCGGCATAAACGTGACGCTCGTTGAAATGGCGAAACAAATTATGGCGCCTGTCGACTACGAAATGGCAGCAATTCTTCATCAACATATAAGAGATAAAGGCGTGCGTCTCATTTTAGAAGATGGTGTCGCTGCATTTGAACAACAAGGAAAAATCGTTCGCTTGCAAAGTGGAACAACGATCGAAACGGACATGATCGTCTTAGCTATTGGCGTAAAGCCGGAAAATGAACTAGCTAAACAAGCAGGACTAGCTATTGGCGAACGTGGTGGCATTCAAGTCAATGAATATTTGCAAACGTCTGACCCATCCATCTATGCGATTGGTGATGCGATTGAGGTAATTGACTATATTAACGGCAAGCCGACTCACATTCCACTCGCATGGCCAGCAAATCGTCAAGGTCGAATCGTTGCCGACCATATTTATGGCCGGAACGTACGTTACAACGGAACGCTTGGCACAGCGATTGCAAAAGTATTTGATATGACGGTTGCGGCAACAGGAAACAACGAAAAAACGCTACAACGTCTCGGTATCTCATATGAAGTATTGCACATCCATCCAAATTCACATGCGAGCTATTATCCGGGTGCGCTCCCAATCGCTCTAAAATTATTGTTTGATCGCGAAACAGGGCGCATGTTCGGTGCCCAAGCGGTCGGTTACGACGGTGTTGATAAGCGAATTGATGTGATTGCAACGGCGATCAAAGGTGGAATGACAGTATTCGACTTACCAGACTTAGAATTAGCTTACGCACCGCCATATTCATCGGCGAAAGACCCAGTCAATATGGCAGGGTATGTTGCATCAAATATCATTGAAAACATGGTCGAAACAATTCAATGGCATGAAGTCAATCAATTAGTGAAAAACGGGGCATGTCTCGTTGACGTTCGTGAAGAAATGGAACGCGACATGGGATTTATTCCAGGCTCAATCAACATTCCGCTCGGACAATTACGTAAAAGACTTCACGAGCTACCGAAAGATGAAACGATCTACGTTTATTGCCAAGTGGGATTACGCGGTTATTTAGCAGCACGCATATTAACTCAACATGGCTTCCGCGTGAAAAACTTAGATGGCGGATATAAAACATACGCCGCTGTTTACAACGAATATGAACAACATCAGGCAGAGAAAGAAGAAAAACATGTGGAGCGTGTCGATATCATGAATGTTCAAGCGACAACAACATTAGATGCATGCGGACTTCAATGCCCTGGGCCAATTATGAAAGTATATCAAACGATGGAACAGCTAAAAGAGGGAGATGTAGTAGAGGTAAAAGCAACGGACCCTGGATTTGCTCGTGACATTCAAGCATGGTGTAAAAAAACAGGCAACACGTTACTAAAGACTACGTTCGAAAATAAAATGTTTATCGCCTATATCCAAAAAGGAACGACAGCACCGGCTCCATCTATTAAAGAAACGAAAAAAGACGGGGCAACGCTCGTTGTGTTTAGCGGGGATTTAGATAAAGCGATCGCATCGTTTATTATCGCATCGGGTGCCGCGGCAATGGGCAAAAAAGTAACGATGTTCTTTACATTCTGGGGACTAAATATTTTACGGAAAAAAGATGCTCCGCCGGTACAAAAAGATATGCTGGAGAAAATGTTCGGCATGATGATGCCAAAAGGTGTTCATGACCTCCCGTTATCAAAAATGAACATGGCAGGCATGGGACCAAAAATGATTCAATACGTCATGGAAAAGAAACATGTAGACGACATTGAAACATTAATGAAAAATGCTATGGCTGCAGGTGTCAAACTTGTCGCTTGCTCGATGTCGATGGACATCATGGGCATTAAAAAAGAGGAATTAATTGATGGAATCGAAGTTGGGGGTGTCGCAACATATTTAGGTGATGCAGAAGAAGCAGGCTTAAACTTATTTATTTAAAAAAAATCGGGCTATCTCGCGATCGAGATAGCCCTTTCAAGTATATTCACAGGGGGATCGGGGGAATACACTTAGCATTATTCATTATGACCGTTCTTTTTTGTTTTATACATATGTTCATAAAATTTTTATGCGATTTTTTGTTTATCCATTTTTTTATTTTTTACATATCCCGCTAGTAAAATGGAAGCTGTCACAACAATAAGGAATACGAGCGATTGCGAATCTTGAGAAAAAGCCATCCATTTTTTTATTTGTTCATCCTTTAATAACATCTCCCCCGCTGTCCACGCTAAAATGCCTGATCCAACATAAGGAATCCATTTATATTTCTCCATCGCCAACACAATCGCCTTTGATCCGAAAATCATAATCGGAATGCTGATTGCGACGCCGAAAGCGATCATGCCGATATGCCCCCCTGATGCTCCGGCAATCGCCACAACATTATCTAAGCTCATGACAGCATCAGCCACAATAATCGTCCAAATCGCTTTCCATAAACGGTCAGCGGCTTGTACATTCGCTTCTTCTTCTTCATTCACGAGCACTTTATACGCAATCCAAAACAACAGCAATCCCCCAATAAAATGGACAAATGGAATTTGCAATAAAAAGACGATAATTGCAGCAAACAATACGCGCAAAATAACCGCTCCAGCAGTCCCGAATAAAATGGCCCGATTGCGTTGCTTTTCCGGCAATCGACGCGTAGCCATCGCAATGACAATCGCATTATCTCCAGATAGAATAATGTCAATTGCAATAATTTTTAACAAAGCGACAATCGCTTCTGATGAGATGATCCAATCAAGCATTTGAACTCCCCTTTTTCAATATATTTCTCCCCTATCTTATCGTGAAGCTCGTCTACATTCAACTTTTCTATTCCGACATATATGTTAAATTCTCTGTTTATTTTTACAAAAACCGACCGTTGTAATGTATTTGTAACATAATTTAATGGCTATGTAACAATTTTTCGACATCTTTTTTGCTATAATGTATTCGTCGATGGAACGAGTCTTTTGGAGGTTCAAGCAATGAAAAAGTCTCTAGCTACTGCCGCTCTCTTCATGATTTTATGTTTCACTTTTTTTGCAAACCCTTTCAAAACAGAAGCTGCGTTTTCAGCCAAAACGCTCATCACTGAGGCTCATAAGGTGATTGGCACACCGTATCGTACAGGAGGAACGACACCAAAAGGATTCGATTGCTCTGGTTTTGTTAGTTATACATATAAAAAAGTAGGAATTTCCCTTCCACGTTCTTCTAGCGCCATGTATAAAAAAGGAAAATCAATTTCTCTCAAACAGCTAGCACCAGGAGATTTGCTGTTTTTCAAAACATCAAAACATAAGGGCGTTTCCCATGTTGCCATCTACATTGGCAACGGCCGCATGATTCATGCGACATCATCGAAAGGAGTTAAAATAGACTCAATTTATCAATCTTATTGGAAACAGCGTTTTGTCGGTGCAAAACGTTTATAAGGCGAAGGCAAGCACTTCATGCCGAACGTCTTTTCGACGCGAAGTGCTTGCTCTCGACAAAAAAGCAGGGGACACTCCCTGCTTTTTTCATTATTTTTTCATTTCCTCTCCTATTTCTCCGGTATATAATGTATGTAACATGGGGATGATGGAGGGACATAACACCGATGACAAAAAAAGAAAAATGGTCCATGGTAGTTAGCTCGTTGGCGTTCATTTGTTTCATAGCCATTTTGCTGTTTAGTTCAGCGCTAACAATGACATTTAAACAAAATCACTTTTTGTCAATTCATACATTGCTTGAGTTTTTCAGTATTACAGTTGCTATGGCTATTGCGTTTCAAGGATGGATTTCGTTTCCGCAAGCGTTGTCGCGCCGTCGCTTGCGCATTGCGACAACTTTTTTAGCCGTCGGCTGCCTCGATTTATTGCACACGCTTACATATAAAGAAATGCCGGGCATTGTGCTTGCAGATAGTTCCGTTCAGCTTGCGACTTCTTTTTGGCTAGCTGCTCGGCTTACACAAGCAGCATTTTTATTGCTCGCTTTTTTGCTTCCTGACGGACCGATTCAAGAAAAAGAGAAGCTGCTCGGTTTCTTCGTTCCTTTACTATATGTCGGGCTTGTGTCAATGATTATCGTTCATTTTGCACACTCCTTGCCACCGCTTGTCGTTGAAGGGCTAGGAACAACTCCCCTAAAAAACGGAGTAGAGTACGTGATCACCGCATTACACATCATCACGATTATTTTACTCATTCGACACTATAAAGCAAAACGGCTAGCACCAACGCTTGATGTCATCATTGGTTTCGTCTTTTTATTTTTAAGCGAGCTTATTTTTACGTTATATCGTAACGTTTATGATGTGTTAAACGTATTCGGACACGTATATAAAGTGATTGGTTTTTCTTACTTTTTACGCGGTTTATATTTAGCGTCGTTTAAAGAACCGTTTCAAGCGAGAGAGCGCGCCGAGCAAGCGCTCGCTAAAAGCAGAGAACAATTAAGAAAACAAGCTTTATTCGACGAGCTAACAAATTTACCAAATCGCCGCTATTTTATTGATACACTTCGTCGACGCTTGGAAATAGCGAAAGAAAAAAATGAAACTGTAGCGCTTTTTTTCCTTGATTTAGATAACTTTAAAAATATTAATGACTCACTCGGCCATGCAACCGGTGATCTTTTGTTGCAATTAGTGGCGAAACGATTAAGTCATTTGCACGATCATTTCGTCGCTCGCCTTGGGGGCGATGAATTTGCGATCATTGTTGCTGATGTTCCATCATTTGAACAAGTAGCACAACAGATGATTAATATACTTGGCGAACCTTTTTTCATTCGTCAAAAAGAGTTGTTTATTACAACAAGTCTCGGGGTGAGCGTATACCCAACACACGGGGAAGATGAAATGACTTTGGTTCAACATGCCGATATGGCAATGTATGAAGCGAAGAAAAAAGGAAAAAATCAATGGGCGATGTACGATCCAATGTTTGAGCAAGAGCGCATCCGCAAATCGCTCATTCGACAACGGTTACACGTTGCTTTAGAACAACGCGCCATTGCTGTATATTATCAGCCAATTATCGATATGGAAAAAAATCAACTCGTTGGGATGGAAGCGCTCGCTCGTTGGAAAGATGAAGAACTTGGCTTCGTTCCACCAAATGAATTTATTAGCATTGCGGAAGAAGACGGTTTTATTATTCCACTTGGAGAATATATTTTTCAAACAGCTATTTTTGATTTAAAACGGCTTCATGAACAAGGCATGACTCACGTATATGTCAGCATTAACTTATCGCTTCGCCAATTGAAAAGCGAGCAGTTTCTTTCTTTTGTACAACAATTATTAGAACAAACTTGTTTACAGCCGCACTATATTGAATTAGAAATTACAGAAAATATTGCGTTAAGCGATGAGAAGCAAGTCATCGAAACGATTCGTGCACTAAAACAAATGGGGATTCGCATCGCAATTGACGATTTCGGCAGCGGTTATTCATCAATCGCTTATTTGCGCCATATTTCTGTCGATACACTCAAAATTGACAAGTCGTTTATTTTCGAAGTCATCACAAACGAACATACTGCAAAATTAACCGAAGCCATTATTGCGCTTGCTCATCAGTTGCAGCTACACATTGTCGCTGAAGGGGTTGAAACCGATCAACACGTTTCATTTTTACACTCCACCCATTGCGACAAAGCGCAAGGCTATTTCTTTAGCCCGCCTGTTCCGTTTGAAAAAGTTGTGAAACAAGTTCAAGCTGCTCATATATAATAAAGGGGAGAATTTGGGGGATGAAACATATACAAGTAACAGACAAAAAGCGACTTCATCAGCTGCGTTATACAGGGGTAACAGAAGAAAAGCTACAATCCATTTACAATCATCGCAGCGTATTACAACCGTTAGTCAAAGGGATTGTGGAAGATTTATATAAAGAGATATTATCTATCCCTTCTTTGCGCAAATTAATTGAAGAGCATTCGACATTAAGACGGTTGAAAAAAACACAAATGACATATTTGAATGAATGTTTTGCAGGAATGATTGATGACGAGTATATTCAAAAGCGGTACAACATCGGCAAAGTGCACTCCGAAATCGGACTTGACTTGAAATGGTATTTAGCTACGTATACGAAATACGTTGACATCATTTACAAACATATTTCTCCTGTTTTGCCGAATGAAGCAATCAATATTTTATTAGCTGTTCATGCGCTATTTTCATTTGACATGCAGCTCACCCTTGAGGCATATGAAATGGCTGAAATTGAAAAAGCAGCACACCCGCTTCGTTACGAACTGCACAAATTACAACAAGTGAACGGATTTACAGAACAAGATTTGCAACATCTTGATCAATTTAGCGGCTATATTTCGTTTCGCGTCGATGCGATTATAGACGCATTTCGCCAATCGTTTTCACAACGGCTATGGGAAGAGTATTCATACAGTTTTTTTGAACGAGAAAAGTTTTTTCAGTATGTTAAAAACTTTTTGTTGCAATTTTTCCAAGAAAAAATTTACTATGACACTGAAGCATACTTTCGCATTATTCGCGACTGGAGTCGATTAATTATCGATCAAAAATATCATGAAAGCTTTTTCCATATTACGAGTGAATCTATTTGTGAAGCGATAAAAAAGGTGTTTTTGACAAAAGAATATTTGCATGACCCATATGTCGTTCAATATATTCACTCGTTCGAGCGATTTACGAAATTTACACTTTCAATTATGCAAGAAATTATTCGACCATACTTATTTTTACGCGATTTCGATTTTCTTGATATTTATGCCTATGAAATTAGTACAATCGATTTTGGACGTATTACGTGGATTGATGAGAAAACGAAACGATTGTTGCATCACATCGGCATAGAGGAAAAGCATCCGATTGGACGTCGTTGTTACGAGTTATTTCATCAACGTACCGTCCCTTGTTCAGGCTGTCCAGCGCTAGAAGAAAAGTCCGAACCAATGCTTGCTACATTTGAAAATGAAGGCGGATCACATTATTATAAAGTTCGGCTTTTGCCGCAAAATAAAATTTTCGAGCTATCTCGTGCCCTTCTCGTCATTCAAGATGTCACAAAAGAAGCTAAAGTGATGTTCGATACGCTTGAACGGTTGCTTCAACTTGCTGAATATCGCGATGATGATACGAAAAATCATGTGCATCGTATCGGCATTCTTTCAAGCATGCTTGCTCGTCTTGCTGGATGTGACGAACAATTTGTAGCTGATATTCAAATTGCAGCGAAATTTCATGACATCGGAAAAGTTGGTATCCCTGATTACATCTTAAACAAGCCGGGAAGGCTAACAAAAGAAGAATGGGAATCAATGAAGACGCACGTGCTCATCGGCCATCAAATTTTAGCTAATCTCGATTTACCTGTCATTCAAATGGCTGCAAACATTGCTCAAACCCATCATGAATGGTGGAATGGACAAGGATATCCAAACGGATTAAAAGGAGAAGAAATTCCGCTAGAAGGACGAATTGTCGCCATTGTTGATGTGTTCGATGCATTATTGTCCAAACGCATTTACAAAGACGCTTTTCCTCCAGAGAAAGTAAAGGAGATTTTACTTGATGGTCGCGGAAAACAGTTCGATCCGAAATTGATCGACTTATTCCTTACAATGTGGAACGATTTTCTCGAAACAAGGGACAAGCTATCATAAAAAGCGCCCCTAGGCTCCACTAGGGGCTGTTCTTCTATACCATTTGTTGCTGAATGGCTGCGGCACGATGGGCAGTTTCTGTCACATATGCCGCCATTTTTTCATTCGCATCTTTTAACTGTTCTACTGTTGCACTGACTTCTTCAAGCGCTGCACTCGACTGTTGAATGAAAACAGAAAAATCGCTAATGGAACGATCCATTTTTTCTCCTTGTTTCTCTAGCTTCTCGCTAATGATGAAAAAGTGAGAAAGTTGTTCTTGCAAATAAGTTAACGACTGATACAATCGTTCAAAATATACATTCACTTCATCCGTCAATGATTCATTTTTCGTTAATTGTTCACTCGTTTCATCCATCCGCTCTAACAGCTCATTGTTACTTTCGTTTACTTCTGCCAAATTACAAACGATTTGTTGTGTCGTTTCTTCCGTTAATACGGCCAACTTTCGAATTTCTTCCGCAACGACCGCAAATCCTTTCCCATATTCCCCTGCGCGTGCCGCCTCGATTGTCGCATTCAATGCCAATAAATTCGTTTGATTTGTAATTTGCTTAATTTGTTTCGTTAACTCATTTGTGTTTGCGATTTTACTCGTTAATGCATTTAATGTCGTTCTCGTCGCATGAATCGTCTCATGAAACTTTGCTGTATGTGTTAGTAAAAGGTGCATTTTTTGTATACCATCCTGCGCCATTTCACTTGATTGTACTGAATGTTCCTTTAATTGTTTAGAAGTTTCGTAAATTCGCTCACTCATCGTTTTCGCTTCTGCTACTTCATCATGAATATCAACGACTTGTTCACTTTGTGCTTGACCCGCCACCGCAGCTTGCCGAATCGCTTCTTTCATTTCTTCTTGCGATTGTACATTTTGAAGTACCTTTTGATGAATATGTTCCACATTTTCAATAATGTGTCTTAATTGTTGTTCAAGCTCATACCTTCTTGCACTTTGCTTTTCTTTTTCTTCATGCGTCTGTCCAACATGCTCAACAAGCTGATGAAACTGCTTACGACTTAAATGCAACAAAACAGAAAGCGCGATGCCTATCATCACATAAACGATAAAAACGGTATGCCCAGTTTTTTGAAACACTTGCTGAAACGGAGAAGGAGTAAGTGCACTGACAACTAAAACAATTGTTCCAAGCAACATCCCTGTCATAAACAATACGCGATACAAATGTAACACCGACAACACGACTAAACAAAAAGCGAGAGCGATTGTCCCTAAACTTCCCCCTGTCGTAAACAAGCTGCCTAATGTCGCAAAAAATAATACAAAAATAATAAAGTATGGGTATATGTGCTCATGCTTCTTTATTTTTTTTAACACGATATAAACGAGCACATGAAGCACAAGGCTTCCTCCATAAATGGCAATCTTCTCTACTTTCTCCCCAATCAAAATAAGTCCAATCACGCCTGTTAACGCACTAAACGTATAAATGAGAAACAGAAAAAAGTTTTTCTTCCTCATTTCTTCCATTTTGAGTTGCTCAATAAGATCCAATCAAGCTTCCCCCTTTTTCCTTTTTTCTATAACTATATCAAAAAAATAAGAAGATAGTAAATATTATTCTGAAAATTAGGAATATATTATCACAAAAAACACCGCGTGAATCGCGCGGTGTCATTCATAAGGGCGTTGTTGGTAAAAATAATTCGGTTTTACAATTGTATTATCATAATATTGGTGAAAAATGTGCGTCGTCGCTGGGGAAAGCGGAGGAATGAGCCACGTCCAACTGCCTGTGACTTTCCTTCCTGCTTCTTGTTCTTGTTGTTCAAAACGCTTAAACTGCTGGGCGGCTGTATGGTGATCAACAATGCTTACTCCTGCTTTTTTATACGAATATAAAACTGCCATATTTAATTCAACAAGCGCTTGATCTTTCCATAGTGTGCTATTTCTCGATGTATCAAGACCCATGCATGAAGCAATTTTCGGAAGCATATTATATCGGTAATCATCCGCGAAATTACGCGCCCCGATTTCTGTTCCCATATACCAACCGTTAAATGGCGCTGCTGTATAGCGTATACCACCGATCTCTAAACACATATCTGAAATAATCGGCACGGCGTACCATTTTAACTGCAAATCATGGAACCACGAAAACTTTGGATGTTCAATTGGCACTTCAAGTACGATATCTTTTGGAATCGGAAACAACTTAGGGTCGCGACCATCTACTTGGATGACGAGAGGTAGAATGTCAAAATGCGTTCGTTCCCCTCTCCAACCTAACTGTTCACACGCTTTCGTAAACGAGATGGATGATGAGTCTCCAATGACTCCATGCTCTGTTTCATAACCGGCATAACGAATTAACTGATGATTCCAAATACGAACACGTTCAGGACGAAAAATAGTAATAGTCGGACGAATTTTCCCCTCGTTTGTCGCGAAAGCAACATGATGGAATAGCCACTCCGCAATATCTTCTTCTCTCTCTATCGAACGTGCATCAAATACATGAAGCGTTTGCCAAAATAAACGTCCGATGCAACGATTGCTGTTGCGCCATGCGATGCGCGCCCCATGTTCAAGCTCTTCATATGTATGTTCATACGTTCCCGTTTGTTCAATTTCTCGTTTCACTTGTTGTAACCGCTCATATATTTCATCATCGTTTTTTCCTAACTCTGTATAGCATAAAGTGATAAATTGTTTTGCCTCTTTCCATAATGCTGTCAACGTCATTCCCCCCACCATCTCGTCTGTTTATACAATACACCATCTAGCAACAACAGCACAACAAAGAGCATATTCCACCCTTTGAACCAATTGTGTATAATAAAATGCAGGAAACAGTCTTTATCCGCATCACCACACATCCTAAACACCCCTTCCTGGCACCATACATGCCTGTCCCCTGTTTCCCTTTCTACATTTTTAAACGAAAGGGGGGCACCCATGGAGCATACGTTGCGACAAATTTTGGACAAGCTTGACAAAATGGAAGCTAACATGGCGACGAAACAAGAGCTTGCAGAAATCAAAGCAGAACTTGAGGAAGTCAAAGCAAATATGGCAACAAAGCAAGAGCTTCAAGATGTCAAAGCAAACATGGCCACGAAACAAGACTTAACGCTGGTCCAGCAAGCTGTGCTTGAAACAAATGAAATCGTCAAAAAACTTGAAAGTAAAATGGACAGCCATGAAAAGCTTTTAACTCTTCTTTCGAATCGCTCACTCGAACATGAAGCAGCTATTTCTATCATTCGTCCCCTTTTAGCAAAATAAACGAGGGGACTCCCCTCGTTTATTCAATGTGACTTAATACATATTCGTCTCCTTTTCGAACGATGACGACATAAAATACATTTATTTGTTCATTGGTACGCGCATTCATCACAGTCACTTTCACTTTTACTTCCTCTTTTTTACTTGCTTCATTCGGTTCCCAATAAACGATAGATGGCTCAACATTAGCTCGTTCTCCATTTAGAAATAACACTTTCGATCCTTCATATCCTTCGCTGCCTTCCACCTGTCCCCTATCAGGTGGCATTAATTCAGCGATCATTTGTTCATCAGACGATACAGGTTGCTCCGCTTCGTAAATCGTTAACGCATCATCAGCCATTTTATCAATAAATAACTTTCCTTCACTTGCTTCCATTGAAAAATTCACCTGTTCTTTCCCTTCATACATCGGATATATATGCAGCCCTTGACGATTCGTTCTCGTTAAAACAAGTGCGTTATAGCTACTATAAACGGAAAAGTCGGCGTCTTTTTCGCATGCTAGTTTCACATCTTTGCTTTCGCTCGTTTCAATCGGTTGTGCTTCTATATACGTTCGAAAGTTCGTTAACTTTTGATCGGCGACGTCAAATTCAATATATCCAGTTAAATGAGCCGTATCCGTATAATACGTGCGTACCGTACGATATTTCCCATTTGTCAACGGTTGATTTAACAATGACAAATCGATCCCGTCCGTCACTGTCTGTCCCTTATCAATTAATGCAAGCATTTCGATAAATGCGAGATCGTTCGTTAACGTTGTCGGTAACCATATCTGTTTTTTGTCGTCGTATCGCTCAATTGTATATGCATACCCGAACGAAATAACATCATCGCTTTTATTCGTCACAGAGAACTGGAGCTTTTGTTTTTTTGAATCATATGTGACATCATGAATAGTTATATACGAATCGGTCACTTCTGTCGTCATCATATCTTCCCTTTGCCCATGTTCCATCATCATTTCCACTTCTTCTGTCGTTTTTTCTTTAGCAGGTTGCGTCGGGTACAAGCTAATAGTCAATAATACACTTGCTGCGACTAAACCAACATAAGCTGGTCGAAGCAACTTTCGCTTCTGTTCTTTCTCTCTTTCTCCAATCCGTTCAATGACTTTATTTTTCAATTCTTCCGTCACGACAATATGTTCCATCTCTTTTTTATATCGCTCACGCAAAATCATACTCCCCTTTCAGTTTGTTTTTTAACATTTCTCTCGCACGCGCCAACAGCGAACGAACCGTACTTTCCCGCTTTTTCAGCAACTCGGCAATTTCCTTCGTTTGATACCCTTCATAGTAAAATAGATGGACGACTTCCCGATATTTTGTCGGAAGCGATGTGACTGCTGACATGACTTCGAAATGGTCATCATAATCAGTAGAAAAATGGGCCCACTCTTCGTATACATCCATATTGCGATACGCAAACCATTTTAATTTGTTTTTACATACATTGACTGTGACCCGAATCAACCATGCTTTCATATGTTCTTCACTTTGTATCCGATCCATATGTTCATATAGCTTAATAAACACATCTTGAAAGACATCTTCCGCATCGTGTTGATTTCTCATATACATGTACGCGAGGCGCAACACCATATTCCCATGTTCATCCATAGCACGCTGGATTTGTTCTTTTGTGCACAAAGATACGACCTCCTTTCGCTTTATATACAACTGAACAAACGAAAATGTTGCAGCCAATCGAAACTTTTTATCTTTTAAGTATACAAAAAGACAGCGAGTGATGTGCTCGCTGTCTTTTTATGTTCCCTTCGTACAAAACCACCAATCAAAGCAACTCATTTCTCCTTTTTTCGCTTTGTTTAGTCGTTCTGCTGCCTGTTGAATCGTGCGCGGCGGTGGCATAATGAGTCGGTCCCCTACAAGCTCATTGTGTGGCCAATTCGCTGGCATTGCTGCTTCATATGCATCCGCTGTCTGCAATGCTTTTACTGCTCTTACAATTTCGTATATGTTTCTTCCGACTGACTCCGGATACGTTAACATAAGACGAATAGTTCCTTCGTGATCAACAATATATACACTACGTACCGTCCGCGTTCCTTTCGTCGGATGAATCATCCCAAGTTGTTTTGCCACATGCCCAAGTTCATCTGCAATAATTGGGAATGAAATGTTAACATGGAGCTTTTCTCGAATCCATTCTACCCATTTTATATGAGAAAACACTTGCTCCACCGACAAACCAATTAATTCGGTATTTAACTGTTGAAATTGCGGTTTCATTTTTTCAAATGCTACAAACTCTGTCGTGCAAACGGGAGTAAAATCAGCCGGATGGCTGAAGAGGACAAACCATCGTCCCGCGTAATCATCTGGTAATGTGATCGTCCCCATAGTCGTCGCTACCGTCACCTTTGGAAAGCGATCCGAAATAAATGGCATACACATCCCTCCTACGTTTTACCGTTCCAGCTTATGCACCTCGCGCTAGGCGAGAATGTTGTCCTAATCAACTTTGTCACAAATTTGTCAAAAACAATGCGACTGTTCTTCTTTTCAACTGAAGTGTTCCTTATTAAAATACCTATTGGGGTATATAGATAAGGAGGTTTGGATGATGAGTGAAAAAATAAGCCGACGAACATTTTTAAAACGATCAACAGTCGCCAGCGCAACAGCAGGGATATTACTTGCGACAAAAACACCCGGATATGCACAGACGGACAAATCAGATGAAAGTATGTTAATTGGTTCGCTTATTGACTTGACAAAATGTGATGGTTGTGCAGCTTACGACACTCCTCTATGCGTCACAGCTTGTAGACAAAAAAATGAACATCGTTTTCCACAACCGCAAAAACCAATCAAAGACTATTGGCCTCGGAAAAAACATGAAGACTGGTCCAATGAAAAAGACCGAACAGACCGTCTCACTCCTTACAACTGGACATACGTTGAAAAAGTGCAAGTAAACTGGAACGGCGAAACGAAAGAAGTTGCCATCCCAAGACGATGTATGCATTGTCTTGATGCACCATGTCAAAAACTTTGTCCGTTTGGAGTGATCGAGAAAACGAAGCATGGGGCGGTAAAAATTGATGAAAACTTCTGTATGGGTGGAGCGAAATGCCGAACAGTTTGCCCTTGGGATATCCCGCAGCGCCAAGCCGGTGTCGGGTTATATATGAAACTTGCACCTGAATTAGCTGGTGGGGGCGTCATGTACAAATGCGACATGTGTGCTGATTTACTTGAGGAAGGAAAAAGCCCTGCTTGCGAAACTACCTGTCCAAAAGGCGCAATTGAATTTGGTCCGTACGAACAAATTCGCAAAAAAGCATATGAACGCGCAAAAGAAATCGGTGGCTTCATCTATGGAGACGTAGAAAATAGCGGTACATTAACACTTTACGTCTCAGACGTACCGTTTGATAAAATTAACGAAGCCATTGAAACAAAAAAACAAGAAGAAAACGACACGCGTTTCGGTCGTCCGCATATGAAGCCTGAAGTCGAAAATATGTTAGAAACAACGCACGGATATATGTTAGCTACGCTCATCGCTCCAATCGCTGGCGCAGCCGCTGCAGGCATTACCGCTTACAAAGTTTTATCTGGACAGAAGAAAAAAGAAGGGGGAGACGCTCATGAACAAGAAGAAAAATAAAATTTACCGTCAACCACTTCCGAATCGCTTCGTCCATTGGGGTGTTGCTATCTCCATTATTATGCTCATCATTACCGGAATTGGCCAAATGCCGGTATACGGTCGCTATTTGATCGTGCAACCGTTTGGTACAAAATGGCTCACCTCATATGAAATCACATTATGGGTGCATTACTTTTTTGCGGCTACCCTTCTTTTCTTTACAACGTATCATATCGTCTACCACGTTGTAACTCATATTTCGCACCTTGGTAGGGCGGAACAAAAGGATTTTTTATTCAGTTTTTTAGAATAACTTTTAAACCAACACCAAAAGCGATGGTATCCTTTTTTTACCATCGTTGGTCGTTCTTTATCCCATTAGACGTAAATGCTCTCGTCCATCCCTAATCCTTGCAGAATCCTTCGCTGCTCGTACGTGAGCGGTTGACCTAACGCGCGTTGAATTCGTCCATCCGGCAGTTCCAACAGGACGACTCTGACATACCAAAACAATTGAAAAATCGCTTGTCCGGTCGGTCGGGTCAGTTTC
>NZ_JXTH01000019.1 GCF_000836725.1 Anoxybacillus thermarum
TCCTCCAAAAGGGCCGCCAACAAGACAGCGAACACCTTTTGAAGAGTTCTGACTAATTGTTCCTCCAGCTCTTTTAATAAAGGCCATTCTGTGGTAAAATGTTTCATGGACTCTCTCCCTCCTGTTTTATTGATGTTGGTCATCACCATCATAGCAGGGAGAGAGTCCTTTTTGCATGACATTTGCTTTTTTCTACCGCGCTTCGCTTGGTGGCCCCGACGAGCGTCGCGAACAAAAGTTCGCAACCCTCGTCGGGGAATCATTCCTGAATGTCACCCACAAATATTTTACTCACACCTATTGATGCGCATGTAAAAGTTTTTGAATATGTTCCATAATGACTGCGGTCACTTCATCGGCACTCGCCTTTCTTTCTCGCCATGGTGTAAAGTCAATCGGGGCACCGTATATAACTTTTAACTTCTTTCCGATGCGATAAGGACCAACGATAGCACAAGGCACGACAACCGCATCGCTACGCAATGCGAAAAATCCTGCTCCGGCTAGCCCTTTTTTCAACTTTCCATCCTTACTTCGCGTTCCTTCAGGAAATAACCCGAGTACATGTTTCTCTTTTAATAAAGCTAATCCTGTTCGCAACGCTTCACGATCACCCATTCCACGACGAACAGGGAACGCATGTAAGCGAGAGACGAGTTGTTTGACGATAGGTGTGCGAAACAGTTCTTCTTTTGCCATAAAATGAACCGGGCGCGGGCATGTAATACCGACAACTGGCGGATCTAAGTTGCTAATATGATTGGCGCAAATGATGACAGCGCCTTCTTTCGGAATATGTTCCACTCCACTAACTTCAATACGGTAAAGTGGAGTAAGCACTTGTTTCACAAGCGCGCGGGCAAACGTGTAAAAACTCACTACCCCTTCACCCTTTCTTGGACAATGCGCATAATGCGATCAACCACTTCATCAATGGATAGCGATGTTGTATCAATTTCAATGGCGTCTTCTGCTTTTTTTAATGGAGCGACGCTACGTTCAGAGTCAATTCGATCACGCTGAGCAATTTCCTCTTTGAGTTGTTCTAAATTAGAAGGAATGCCCCGAGCCATATTTTCTTCATGGCGACGTTTTGCTCGCTCTTCAACAGAGGCGAGCAAAAAAATTTTTACTTCAGCGTGTGGCAACACGTGCGTACCAATATCACGACCGTCCATCACAACACCGCCATGCTGCCCTAGCTCACGTTGGCGTTTCACCATTTCCTCTCGCACTGCCGGATGTTTAGCGACGTACGATACGTTGTTTGTCACATCGTTTTTTCGAATGGCCTCCGTTACATCTTCACCGTTGGCAAACACAAGCTGTCCAATTGGAGACGGCTTTAATTCAATATATGTATCATGAAGGACGTTCATTAATTGTTTTTCATCATGAACATCTACTCCGTGCCGTAAAGCACAATATGTCAAGGCGCGATACATCGCTCCTGTATCAATATAAACGTAAGATAATGCTTCAGCTAATCGTTTCGCAACCGTGCTTTTTCCAGCCGCTGCCGGTCCATCAATCGCGATCGAAATTTTCTTTTCCATAATGCCTCCCATACATCATTTTGTTTTCAACAAAAAAGCAGGAACACTCCTGCTTCTTATATTGTACCATACCGTTTATCGTTGGTCGAATGTTTCAATCGTTTTCGTAGCGGAATTTTTCATTATCCCTTCGTAATGAATGACTTTCACAATATAAGGGGCAATGGACGAATGGGAAACGACAAGTTGGGCGATGAATAAAAAAATAAATTGAATGATCGCTAGCTTCCATAACATTCGTTCAACCGTTTTCATTCGTTTCTCCCTCTCTTTTTTATTTTTATTATGGGAGAAAACGGTTATATTTATGCGTCCAACTGTTCTTTTTTCCTCATTTCAAGCTGTTTTTCAAAGCTGTAACGAATCAATGCCAGACGATCTACATCGTTCACTTCCAAAAATTCTAAAGAGGCTTTTAAAACATTTTCTTCAAAAATACGAACAACGCGCGCAAGAAAACGTAAATAGTGATAATCTCCTGAACGCATATGGAGCACGAGCCAAATTTCAATGGTCATCCCATGTTTTAACCCTGTTTCATCGTTTGGCAATACAATCGCTGCACCACCCGCACTTATATCACTTGTAACGGTCGTAAACGGGGCAAATTCTTCATTGAGCGGATGAACAGCAACGTCTACAATGGCATCGACACGTACAAACTGACGACGTTGAACACGAATAAGATGCTGATCTCCGGGATATGACAAAATAAGAAGCGGAATATTGCGCTTTGTTCGGCCTAACACTTCTGCTTCAAACGCATAAACAGCTTCATCTTCCCCGACAAAACTTACTTTTAATTGCATCCCGTCGAGCAAAAACGCATTGCGATTCGTGCTCATATCAATCGGATAATCAACATAAATTTTCCCATCTTCCATTTCTGCTACTTTACATTTGTATTTTTCCATTTTTTCGCTATATTTCGGTTCGAGCGTTAACGGCACCCCAATTTTAATCAACGTGTAAATCCCCCTCGCTAAAAACAGTTCTTTCTTTATTGAAAAATACACCTCATAGCATTTTCAATTTGACAATAACATGATACCATCAAAATGAAAAGAAAAGAATTGGGAACGAGGAAAAAATGATGTGGGCTATTATTTCTGCAGGGATTGCTCCCGGATTAGCGCTGCTCAGTTATTTTTATTTAAAAGATGAATACGAAACGGAACCGTTATCACTCGTTTTACGCATGTTTTTATACGGCACGTTTTTAGTGTTTCCACTCATGTTTATTCAACACGTATTAAAAGTCGAGCACATGCTCCCAAACGCCTTTGTTGAAGCGTTTTTATCAACGAGTTTGTTAGAAGAGTTTTTCAAATGGTTTGTTTTTTACTATGCGATTTATGACCATCGGGAATTTAACGAACCATATGACGGCATCGTTTACGGGGTAAGTGTATCGCTCGGATTTGCTACGCTTGAAAATATTTTATATTTATTTGCAAATGGCGTTGAGTTTGCGGTTACTCGCGCCCTTTTACCTGTATCAAGCCATGCGTTGTTTGGTGTCATTATGGGCTTTTACTTAGGAAGGGCAAAATTCGGTTTACCTAAAAAAGAAAAAAACTATATATGGTTATCTTTTCTCCTTCCGTTTTTATTTCACGGCATATACGACTATATTTTATTAACGCAAGAACGTTGGATATATTACATGCTTCCCTTTATGATTTTTTTATGGTGGCTCGCTTTGCGAAAAGTCAAACTTGCGAGAGGGATGACGATCGAGACCACACAATCATCGAGTCAGGCGTAACGCTTGGCTTTTTTTATTTATGCAATCCCTTTCGCTTTTCTTATGTATAAAAACGTTATTGTGACAAAAAATAGCGTCAAAAGGTATTGTTTACACATCAAGGGAGGAGTCACAATGCGCAAATGGTTCATTTGTTTATTTTTGATTTTTTCGTTTAGTTATACATCGCAGGTGCACGCGTTTTCCAAACAAGTCATCCAACGCGGAGCTGTCGGCGATGATGTGATTGAACTACAAGCACGATTGCAATATCTCGGCTTTTACAGAGGGAAAATTGATGGAGTGTTCGGTTGGCGAACGTATTGGGCGCTAAGAAAGTTTCAATACAAATTTAAGTTGCCTGTCGATGGGCTAGCAGGAGAAACAACGAAACAAAAACTCGTACGCGCTTCAAAATATTACAAATCATTTGTTTATAACAATTTACGAAAAGGAAATACGTTTACTCATTATGGGGGTGTTCCGTTAAGCAAACAAGTGAAAGCACGTAAAACAAAAAAACAAGCAACCGCTGCAAAAGCAATAAATACCCGTGCTAACTCGAAACAAATGGCTGTAAAACGCGTGAAATCCGCTGCAGTAAACGTACCAAACGGATTCTCACAAAATGATATACAGCTTATGGCAAACGCTGTACACGGTGAAGCACGCGGTGAACCGTATATCGGACAAGTGGCTGTTGCCGCAGTCATTTTAAATCGCATCAATAGCCCTTCGTTTCCAAACACCGTCGCAGGCGTTATTTTTGAGCCAGGAGCGTTTACAGCTGTCGCAGACGGACAAATTTGGCTCACCCCAAACGAAACGTCTCGCAAAGCCGTACTTGATGCGCTAAACGGATGGGATCCATCAAGTGGAGCCCTATATTATTTTAATCCACATACAGCAACAAACGGGTGGATTTGGAGCCGTCCGCAAATTAAACGAATTGGAAAACATATTTTTTGTAAATAGGAGGGGAGTTTTTTGCTACGAATTTTACTTATTGGAGCACTATCAATCGGCATTGCTGGCACAGCCTATTGGGGATACCGGGAGCACCAACAAAAAAATGCGATTTTAATTCATGCGGAAAACAATTATCAACGCGCATTTCATGATTTAACATATCAAATTGACTTACTTCATGATCAAATTGGAACGACGCTCGCGATGAATTCTCGCCAATCGCTGTCACCAGCACTTGCGGAAGTTTGGCGTCTTGCGTCAGAAGCACACGCCACAGTCGGACAACTTCCACTCTCACTTTTACCGTTCAATAAAACAGAAGAGTTTTTGTCTAATATTGGCTCATTTAGCTACCGTGCAGCTATTCGCGATTTAGATAAACAGCCATTGAACGCTGAAGAATATAAAACATTACAACAACTATATAAAAAATCTGCTGACATTCAACAAGAGTTGAGAAATGTACAGCATCTCGTATTAGAAAATAACTTGCGTTGGATGGATGTCGAGTTGGCGCTCGCGACAAACAATCGCCCAAATGACAACACCATTATTGATGGATTTAAAACGGTAGAGAAAAACGTTCAATCTTATAACGAAACCGACTTCGGTCCATCGTTTACAAGTATCGAAAAGAGGACGAAAGGGTTTGAACATATTTCTGGGAAAAAGATTACAAAAGAAGAAGCAAAGCAAATTGCAAAAATGTTTCTCGGTTTAAAAGGAAATGAGGACATACAAGTCGTGCATAGCGGAGAAGGAGCAAGCGATGCTTTTTATAGTGTAACGATTAAACATCCGAAAACAAAAAGCGAAACGTATATGGATATTACCGAAAAAGGAGGATATCCGATTTGGGTCATTGAAAACCGCCCCGTCAATAAACAAAACATTAGTTTAAATGAAGCAACGATGCGCGGGCTTCAGTTTTTAAAACAACATAAATTCAACAACTTCGAATTGTACGAAAGCACACAATATGATCACGTCGCTGTTCTCACATTCGTCACAGCAAAAGATGGCGTTCGTATTTACCCTGAATCCATTAAAATGAAGATTGCATTAGACGATGGAAACATTATCGGCTTTTCTGCTCGCGATTACTTATCGGCGAAACGCGAACGGAAAATTCCAAAACCATCTATTTCTATTGAACAAGCACGAAAAAAAATGAACCCCAATGTCACCATTATGGAAGAAAGAAAAGCGATCATTATGAACAATATGAATCAAGAAGTGCTTTGCTATGAGTTTTTAGGAACACTCGGGGATGACACGTATCGCATTTTTATTAATGCGCAAAATGGAATGGAAGAGAAAGTGGAAAAACTTCAAAATCCTGAGCCTATATATGGTGAAATATAAGGGGCTAACAATTAGCCCCTTTTTTCTGTCGTTTCAATAATCGCCTCTTTCATGATCGCAATCATCGCCTCTAACTGCTCAAACGTACTCGCTAGCGGCGGCATAAAGACAATGACATCGCCAAGCGGACGTGTTAACATCCCTTTTTCTCTCATTTTTAACGTTGCTTTATATCCCATCCGTTCCGTCCACGGATACGGTTCATGTGTATGTCGATCGCGCACAAGCTCGATGCCGCACATGAGCCCAAGCTGTCGCACATCACCAACATGATTCAGCTCAGTAAAAGATGCGAGCTGTTCGGCGACAAATGCGGCTTTTTGCTCTATTTGTTCAATGAGTCGCTCGCGCTCAAAAATTTGTATATTGGCTAAAGCGGCTGCACAGCCAAGCTGATTTCCTGTATAAGAATGGCCATGAAAAAACGTTTTAAACTCCGTGTAATCGCCATAAAACGCCTCATAAATCGTTTCGGTCGTTAACGTAGCAGCAATTGGCAAATAACCGCCCGTAATTCCTTTTGCAACTGTCATCATATCCGGTTTCACATCTTCATGTTCAATGGCAAATCGCTTTCCCGTTCGTCCAAATCCAGTGGCCACTTCATCGACAATGAATAAGATGTGATAACGGCGGCATAATTGTTCGACTCCTTTTAAATACCCCGCTGGCATAATATGCATGCCGCCCGCTCCTTGAATCATCCCTTCGACAATAATCGCAGCAATTTCTTCATGACGTTCGGCGAGTAACGTTTCTAATGCGTGCAACGCTTCATCACGCACAACGTTTGGATCGTTGCTCGGATGACGATAGACGAGCGGAAACGGTGCTTTATAACTTGTAAACATAAGCGGTTCATATACGGTATGAAAAAGATCAATCGCCCCGACGCTAATGGCGCCGACTGTATCTCCGTGATACCCATTTGTCAATGTGACAAATTTTTGTTTTTTATGTTCCCCGATGTTTCGCCAATATTGAAAGGCGATTTTGAGCGCAATTTCTACAGCTTCCGCTCCGCTGTCTGAATAAAACACGCGCGTCAAATGACTTGGCGTCCATTCAATTAATTTTTCCGCCAATGCAATCGCAGGAATATTTGCTGCGCCTAAAAGCGTCGAATGTGCAATTCGCTCAAGTTGGGCGCGAATCGCATCATCAATTTCTTTTTTGCGATGCCCGTGAACGTTTAGCCAAAGTGATGAATATCCATCATAATACGTTTTTCCGTTCACATCTGTTAAAAAAATCCCTTCCCCGCTTTCAATGACGAGCGGATGTTGTTCATAATCTTTCATTTGCGTAAACGGCAACCATAAATATGTTTTGCTTTTTTCTATCCAATCGTTCATCGCCACCATTCCTCTCTCCATACAATGTCACTATCAGAAACGCTTGTCATATGCGGAATTTCACCGATCACCGGAACACCCGTCATCGTTTCAATCATCCGTATGTTGTCTTGTTCAATTTCATTTTTCGGTGTAGAGAATCCGTTCATCACAATGCCGGCAATTTGCAGACCAAACGTTTTCGCATATTGTACCGTTAACACCGTATGGTTGATCGTTCCCACGCTCGCTCGCGCAACGATAATAAGCGGAAGCGACAACGATCGGGCTAAATGAGCAACGAGAAACGATTCGTCAACGATCGGAACAGCAATTCCCCCCGCCCCTTCGACAAGCACGAAATCATACGTTTGTTGCAGCTTTTGCATATGCGCCACAATCCGTTCCGGCTCTATAGTTACCCCATCGATTTGAGCAGCTAAATGCGGGGAACAAGGAGTTTTTAATATATATGTACATCCTTCTTCGTCGGTAATATCAATGACTTTTCGATACATGTCCACATCAGGTGCAATCCATTTTCCCTCTTTCCATTGCGCTCCGCTTTGAACAGGTTTATAAGCCGTTGCACGTATACGTTTGTCAATTAGCGTGCGCAACATGCAAGTGGTGACAAATGTTTTCCCTACATCTGTATCTGTACCTGTAATAAAAAATCCTCTCATCCTCTCCCTCCTTTTTGTTAACTTATATTTTACGACAGTTAACAAAAAGAAACAATAAAAAAAGCGTCCGAAAGTTATTCGGACACTTTTCCCTCTCTTTTTGCGATGCATGTAGCAATGAAATCGCCATGAAAGCGACCGTTTTCAATAAAAATTTCATTCGCGTTATTTCCAGCGGCAATGACACCGGCAATAAAAATACCTTCCACATTTGTTTCCATCGTTTCTGGATGATACATCGGCCGCCCTGTTTCAGCATCGATATGAACGCCTATTTTCTTTAAAAAATCATGGTCAGGGTGATATCCTGTCATTGCAAAAACGAAATCGTTTTTGATTGACTTCACTTCATCGCCAACGCGATAAATAACCGCGTCTTCCGTAATTTCTTGCACATGGGCGTTAAATTCCATTTGAATGACCCCTTGGCGTACAAGCGAGTCAAATTCAGGCAAAATCCACGGTTTAATGCTCGAAGAATATTGTGAGCCGCGATATAATACGGTGACGCGCGCCCCTGCTTTCACGAGTTCTAATGCTGCATCGACGCTTGAGTTTTTTCCACCAATGACGACGCAATCTGTATTGTAATAAGGATGTGCTTCTTTAAAGTAATGCGTCACTTTCGGCAAATGCTCCCCAGGCACGTTCATATAGTTTGGGTTGTCGTAATATCCTGTCGCAATAACGACGTACGTTGCTTCGTACGTATCTTTGCTCGTTTCAACGATGAACGTTCCATCCGCTTGCTTCGTGACACGCTCTACTTTTTCAAACGCATGAACGCGAATGTTTTTCCGCGTCACCACTTCACGATAATAAGCAAGAGCTTGATTTCGTTTCGGCTTTCGATTTTCTGTAATAAACGGCACACCACCAATTTCTAACCGGTCACTCGAGCTAAAAAAAGTTTGATGTGTCGGATAATGGTATATGGAATTCACGATATTTCCTTTTTCAATGACAAGCGGTGAAAAGTGCGCGTTTTGTAATGCGATCGCAGCAGCTAATCCACACGGCCCTCCACCAACAATAATGATTTGTTCTTTTTTCACTTGACACTCACCTCAATGAAAAATCTCCTATCATACAATGATAGGAGATTTTTCGCATTCGTGCAAACATTAAATCCAGCCACGGAAACGGCAAGCTTCCGCCATTTTCCGCACCCCGACCATATATGCAGCTAAACGCATATCGACGCGACGTGTTTGCGACGTTTCATATACGTTATTGAACGCTTTTACCATCACTTTTTCAAGCTTTTCTTCCACTTCTTCTTCCGTCCAATAATATCCTTGGTTGTTTTGCACCCATTCAAAGTAAGAAACAGTAACTCCACCAGCGCTTGCTAGGACGTCAGGAACGATTAAAATTCCGCGTTCTGTTAAAATTTCTGTCGCTTCTAGTGTTGTCGGACCGTTTGCAGCTTCAACGACAATTTTCGCTTTAATATTGTGCGCATTCTCTTCTGTAATTTGATTTTCAATCGCTGCTGGAACTAAAATGTCACAATCTAACTCAAGAAGCTCTTTATTTGTAATTGTATTTTTAAATAGTTTCGTCACCGTACCAAAGCTGTCGCGACGATCTAATAAGTAATCAATGTCAAGACCGTTTGGATCATATAAACCGCCGTATGCATCAGAAATGCCGATCACTTTCGCTCCCGCATCGTGCATAAATTTCGCTAAATAGCTCCCAGCGTTACCGAATCCTTGCACAACAACACGCGCGCCTTTTAAGTCAATGCCGCGCTTTCTCGCTGCTTCACGAATACAAATCGTAACCCCTTTGGCCGTGGCCGTTTCACGACCGTGTGAACCACCTAATACAAGCGGTTTTCCGGTAATGAACCCGGGCGAGTTAAATTCATCAATACGGCTATACTCATCCATCATCCACGCCATAATTTGTGAGTTTGTAAACACATCGGGTGCAGGAATATCTTTTGTTGGACCAACGATTTGGCTAATGGCGCGAACGTAACCACGACTTAATCTCTCTAGCTCACGGAATGACATTGTGCGAGGATCACATACGATTCCGCCTTTTCCACCACCGTACGGCAAATCGACAATGCCACATTTTAAACTCATCCAAATGGAAAGTGCTTTCACTTCGCGTTCTGTTACGTTCGGGTGAAAGCGAATACCCCCTTTAGTTGGACCGACCGCATCGTTATGCTGTGCACGGTAGCCAGTAAATACTTTCACCGAGCCATCGTCCATGCGCACCGGAATTTTCACCGTTAACATGCGCAACGGCTCTTTTAACAGCTCGTATACTTCTTCAGGATATCCGAGCTTTTCAAGCGCTCTATGTATGACGATTTGCGTCGCTCGTAGGACATCATGTTTTTCTTCGTTGGTATGCTTTTCGGCTACCATTTGTAAACCTCCCATGACCTTTTGTAAAATATTGTCCGCCCTTCATGTCATAGTATACACCTTCTATGCGTATATGCAAAGAAGTTTTTATCGTTTTTTTGTAATCGTTTTCAAAAAATCGATCATTCACATCATCATACGAACACGATATAATGGACGTACGATAGAAAGGGGCGAAAAAATGAAAAAACGAATTTTATTTTGCTTTGCACATCCGGATGACGAAACGTTTACTGTTGGAGGGTTGCTTGCTTCATTAGCGAAACGTGAAGATGTAGAAACCATTGTATATAGCGCGACGCTTGGCGATGCAGGAAAATGTGGGAATCCACCGGTTTGTAAAAAAGAAGAACTACCTTACGTACGTAAAAAAGAGTTGGAACAGGCGACCGCCATTTTAGGGGTCGATCATGTCATTACTGGTACATATCCAGATGGGAAGCTTCCTGAATATGAAGAACAGCTTGTTGATTCGATTTGCCATATCATTGAACAATATAAGCCGTCCGTTGTCGTTACGTTTCCACCACACGGCATTTCCGGTCATCGAGACCATCAAGCTATTCAACGGGCAACGTATCAGGCGGTCAAAGCAATGGATCATATCGTAGAACAGCTATATTATGTGACTGTCGTCGGTCGTCCGGATCGCTACGGTGACCCGATTGAAAACATTGATATCGTCTTCACGTTTACAGATGAAGAGGCAAAAAAAGTGCGTCAAGCGTTGCTCGCGCACCGTACGCAACATTTATCCGTCGAACGTGTATTTCCAACCGTTCATCATGATTCGTTTCATAAGTTTCAAAATCGCGAATACTTCATCCGCGCATGGTCAAAAGAAAGCGAACCACCTTATCCATTTTAAAAATAACCTTCGCGTGTGAGCGAAGGTTATTTTTTCACAAAGTATTGATATAGCTGGGCGATCGCTTCAGTTGCGATCAATTTTTTCCCGTACTCTTCGACACGATAAATTGTTAATGTGGACGGACTACCATATTCAGCCAAAATGGCCACAAAGTTATCTGTTTGAATGACAGATTCAGCAAAATGTAAATAAAAGCGTCCTTCATAACTGTAAAGCGAGCCACCATGGCAACCGAGCGAATAGAGACGTGTCGCTAATTGAATGACATCTTCAAACGTTTGAAATTCGAAAAATATATCATCGCTTTCATCTAGCGTGACTTGCATCTCAATATAATCATCGCTAAACTCATCTTCTTCATCTGTCATCTCACCTTCGCTCGTTACGATGACAACCATCCCCTGTGCCGGTAAAGAGTACACTTCCACAGCGACCGACCCGTTAATTTCAAAGCCGAGCTCTTCACTTGCTTCCTCAATCATATCACGAAATAGCTCATGCACTTTGAACGTATCTTTCCATAAATCTTCTTTCGTTAAACCGCGCTCGACTAAATCGTCAAATGTGAGGAATATTTTAATTTTATTGTAGTTTAAGCGTTCAAGCCGCATAAACACCCCTCCTTACCTACACAGACTTTACTGTTAGCATATGACGAACGCATAAAAACGTTCGTCATATTACTAATGAGTTTACATCGTTTTCTCCCTTTTAGACAAGTATTTTTCATTCGATTTTAGCCATTCGTCCCATTGTTCTTTTGATTGTCCGAGAAAATGAGCACCGTACTTTTTTTTCATTTGCTCATCCACTTCATCAAACGCCCGTCCACCTACTCCAATACGAATGGCGGGATACGTTTGTTTCAATTGATCGACAAGTTGTAGTGTCGCCTGTGCGTTTTGTTGTAACGTGCACGATAAAAATATATAAGATGGCTTCACTTCATCAATGACAATAGGTAAGTCCTTTTGGTCAATACTTGCCCCTAAATAAATCGTTTCGTATCCTCTTCTGCGTAAGTATAAGGTAAAAATAAGCAGCCCAAGTTCATGCCATTCATTTGGCCCGCAAACTGAAATTGTTTTTGGTAACAAACGATTAACAGGTAGCATAGAAAAAGCCATTCCAAGTCGTGAACGTAAAAAAGCAGAGGCGAAATGTTCATGAGCGCTCGTGATTTTTCCGTTTTCCCATAAGTCCCCGATCCGTACAAGAAGCGGACCTAATATATCAATTGCCACTTTTTCAACCGTATATAGACTGAACGCCTCATTTAGCAATTCATGCGCTGTCCACTCTTCAAATGATAAAAGTGCTTGCAACAAACGTTCACGAAGCCCAGTCATATGATCTTCTGCTTGCACGCGCACGTCAGAAGGTTGTTGTTCTAAAAGAGATACGGCTTGACTAATCGTAAAACCTTGATTTACTTTATCAACAAGCCATTTTAATATTTGGACTTGTTCCTCCGTATATAGCCGATGCCCAGCTTCATTGCGCGGCGGAGCGATGATTTGATAGCGACGCTCCCATGCTCGCAACGTCCCAGGCTGAATGCCTAACATATTTGATACCGCTTTGACATTATACTTCCCTTCTTGCGTTGACATATAAAATCCTCCATCTTTCGCATCATTCTGTCAATATTATAGCGAACAAGAGGGAGGTGTGTAAAATTTGTATAAGTTTTGCTTAACCTTTTTTATGTTCTAACTCGATCAGATGTGTCTCCGCACGCGCACCTAAACGAAGCGGAAGCGTCGTTGTCCCATATCCGTTGCTAACAAGTAACATCGTCCCATTCACATTTTGTAAACGCCCTTTTTCATATAAGCCAAATGGACCGAAACGAATTTGCCCACCGTGCGTATGCCCACTTAAAACGAGAGAAATGTTATGTTCTGGCGCTATTTTTTGAATGATGCGCGGATCGTGGCTAACAACAATGCGAAATGTTGCGTCACCTGCATCACTTAACGACAAATCGAGCCGATCTCGCCTTTTATTCATATCGTCAACACCAAGTAAAGCGATGCGATCACCTTGTTCACTTTCAAATATGGCCGCCGTATTATCTAATATTTTCACACCACTTTCAAGCAATAGGGCATCTAATTCATGGTAATCTACTTCATAGTCATTATTTCCCCAAACAAAATAGACAGGGCCGAGCTGCTTTAACAATTCGACGTTTTGTTTGACACGTGAGAACGGCACTCCTTTTTCTATTAAATCTCCGCCGATGACAACAAGATCAACTTTTCCCTTCAACGAACGAATGAACGTTTCGGATAAACGCCGCCGATGAATATCTGAAATAAAGAAAATACGAAAGCGGGAAAAGCTTTCTGGAAATGTCGAAAACGATAATGACTGAACAATGACCCGATTGCGATGCGCTTCAATCCACATGTATATGATGAAGCTAACGAACGCTATGACAACATACATCATTTCAATTTTCCCTCTCTCTGTATACACTCATTGACATCATACCATATACGAAAGAAAAGAGAAAAAAAATCACCGTTTTTTTCACATCAATGGCTGCTAATATTATAAACGTTAGCAAAACACTATACGAAAGAAAGCATTCTTTTCGATTCATCGTCTCCTTCCGCCACGCCCGTACCGTATGCCAAATGGCTGTGCGAATTAAAACAGCATTGGCGATGAAACCAATCAAAAAACTAACAAGCGCAAAAAATGTTTTCATCGGATCAAAAATCATATCGGTCAAAAGCAATTCAAGTTCAAATGGTTCCACTGTTGGCGTCCAAGCAATCATAAAATAACCACAAGTCAAACCAGTGATCAAAAAAAGCCACATATGACTCCCTCCTTTTCTCACTATATGAAACGAGAGAGCATGTGGTCACTTATTTTCATGGTAAAGCGAAATATCATATTTATCTTTCATCCATTCATAAAGAATATGTCGTTTTTCCCATGTTTCTTTTTGAAGTAACTCGCTACTTTTTTGAATCAGCTCGCAGCGGAGTGCATGAAAATCTTGCTCCGCTTTTTCACTTTTCTTTTTATAAAAAGAAACGAGCCAGCCAAATGTCGAAATAAATGCAACAAACCAAAAAATACGTTCGTCAATAAGCGCCATCACGACTCGCTCCACAGACGTACGATGTAAAACGAAGACAGTTTGATATATATACATTCCAAATAAAGCGAGAGAAAATAAAAATAAACTGAATGACCACTTCATTCTTTTTTTCATATCGTCCCATTCTTTTTTGTGGGCGATTATGCGCTTTAAAATGACTTTTGTCACTTCATCTAATTCCATTGGGAAAATCATAGCCACCCCTACCGATCGTGTTTTACTACGATTGTATGTCCATCGGCAGAGGTGTATACCTTATTTTTCGTTCATATTTGGGATTTTTAATACTTGTCCTTTTTGAAGCTTCGTGCTCGTTAAACGGTTCCATTCTTTGATAAGGTCCATTCCTTTTTCATTTCCGTAATATTTCATCGCAATGCTATATAACGTTTCATTTTCTTGTACTGTATGATAAATAAAAGCCGGCTCTGTTTCATCGGATACATCTTCCTCTTGCTTTGCTTCATTTTCGAGCGGTTTTTGTTGTGGCATCTCCTCTTTTTGTTGATCGACGTCTATCGTTTCATAACTCTCGTCATCAATCGTCACAACTTGGATCGGACGTTTGTCGACTAAATGGTATATGCTATAAATCGAAATAGGCAATAAGACGAAAAAGAGCGCAAGAATACGAACGAGCGGGTGTTTTATTTTCCATTTCGCTTTTTTCTTTTTATGCACTTGACTTCGTGGCGGCAAATGAAGTTCGTTGCTTTCTTGTTGCTTACTGATCATCCCCATTTTTTTACGCAAATTTTCTGCTTGATCTTCACGCATCGTTATTCACCTCTTTTGTCCGATACCGGATGTGTAATGCTAAAATAAAATCAATGAGAAAGTGGGCGAAAATTGTCACCCATAAATTTCCTGTCCATTCATATATGAATCCAATCCAAAAGCTTAAACTGACGACAGCAACAAGAAGAAGCCATCTTCTCCAATAACGAATATGCAATAAACCGAAAATGACGCTCGCAAAAAGTAAGCCAACGTGCGTCTGAATGACACCGCGAAATAACCATTCTTCACAAAATGCAATGATTGCAGTCATGATAAAAATGTGCGGAACCGAGCGAGAACGAAATAGCTTTTCATTAATCCCACCATCATCATACCATTGTTCAGGTGCATAACGAATGAGTAAAAAATCGACAAAAAGAACGAGCGCTGCACAACCGCCACCGTATAATAATATTTCCCGCACATCCCATTGCCATATCGCAAAAAATGTTGCAGGTGTAAATAAATATATGCCCAATACGAGCGCAATAAGAAAAATGAGCGCTTGTGTGAAATACAAGTGATATACCATTTCCTGTTCACTTATTTCATTGGCGATCTCGATTTGTTTTTTTATCATTTGTCCTCCACCTTTATCGAAAACATCGCACGAAGCTCTTCGCGCCACGGGCGCAACTGTATTTGCCGAATATGTTTCACAGGAGCATTTACGTATATATGGGCACCACATCGGTCACAACAACGTTCATTCGGAAGTGGTTGTTGTTCAAAATATGAAAGCATCGTACGTCGGCGACAAGTTTGTTCGTGTACCCATCGTTGCATAAATATCCATTTGTTCATTTTTTCTTTTTTTCTTTGCTCGACATGGGAATACAGTTGTTTTGCTAATATATTCACATCTCCTTGAGCATTCATTTGTTCTAACCAATATAAAAGAAGCCGTTGTTGCACATCTGTTAATCCCGTCTCTTTCTGTCCATGGCGTAAAGCGTTCAGCGCATAAACGATTTGCTCTTTTGTCGGAAATTCCGCATCGATCATCGCTTGCCCGAGTTGCTCGTCTCCTGGGGCATACAATAATACCGCTATACTTTCGTTTCCATCTCGCCCAGCGCGTCCAATTTCTTGCCAATATGCTTCCGGTTGCGTTGGCAAATGAAAATGAATGACGAAGCGAACGTTCCGTTTATCAACACCCATTCCAAACGCATTCGTACAACAAATGACGTCTAACTGATCATAAATAAACTGTTGTTGAATAAGAAGTCGCTGTTCGCCATCCATGCCTCCATGATAGTAACCAACACGATGATCTCCATGTAACATGTTTGCTAACGTCTCTGCCCATTGCCGACTCGATACATAAACGATGCCTGGCTTAGGCAATATAGCGATAAGTTGTTTTAACGCTTCCATTTTCCCTTCTAGCGTATGAACGTATTGAACATATAAGCAAATGTTTGTTCGATCAAGTGGGTACATATGCTGTTTCACTCGATCAAGTTTAAGCGTTGCTACAATATCATCAATTACTTGACGAGTTGCCGTTGCTGTTAGCGCTAAACAAGGCGGGTTGCCGAGCGTTTCACGAAGAAGACCGAGCTTTAAAAAGTCAGGACGAAAATCGTGTCCCCATTGTGAAATGCAATGCGCTTCATCTACAACAAACAAAGAAATATTTATACGCTTTAGCGCTTCAATGAGCAAGGGAGATTGTAAAATTTCAGGTGAAGCATAAATAAAGCGATACGATGCTAATTCATGTAGCACGTCTTTTTTTTCGCGATAGGAAAGAAAACGATTCAATGCGACAACACGTTTTTCACCGCGATTTTTAAGCTGTTGTACTTGGTCTTCCATGAGAGAGACGAGCGGTGAAATAATTAGCACACTACCGTCCAATATGTAGCCAGGAAGCTGATAACAAAGCGACTTTCCCCCACCGGTCGGAAGCATAGCGACACAATTTCGTCCATGAAGCACATCTTCAATAATTTCTTTCTGTCCGATGCGAAACGAATCGTAGCCAAATCGCTCCCTTAATATGTTAATCATCTTCCTTATCCCACCTTGCTAACGCGAGCCGAATTTCAAAATAAGAAACATCTGGCAATGCTTCTTTAATTGCCCGCAATTTTTTCGTTTTTAATTGTCGTGCCTGTTGTATAATGCGCTTACGTTTATTCTCATCTAAAAAAGGCATCGTCACAAATGACGGCACATATGTCGCAATTTCTACAACATGATCTTCAATCGTCCCTTTTTTCAATCGACGCAACTCGGCAATTTGTTCAAGTGAATATCCTTCTTTTAACATTTCCCAAGTTTTTTGGGCTGAGCTTGTTAATTGTGTGCGCATTTGTTCACGTAACGAGAAGAGAAGCGGAAATTTTTCCTTTTCTTTTTCTGACACCTCAAGTATAAAATGCAACACATTTTGAAACGATAGCGATACAGTTACATCTTCTTCTTTTATCGCATAAGCAATTTGTTCGTTCGTCCATCCGATGCGATCATGAGTCGTCAACCGCCAAACAAAAATGTTTGCGTCCCTTTCTTCCACACGGCCGAGTAGCTCATACATTTCTTCATATAACGACCGAGCGATCTTCTGCATATGTTTATGTTGAAACAACCACCGCTTCACAAATGATTGAATGCGCTCATCGCGATGAATAGGCTCAAATGGTGTGCGATGAATGATGTTTGTGACCGTTTGGATAAGCAAAGAAAGTCTTTTCCAAAATAAAGAAGATTCATTCATATATTTCCATCCATCCACGTAAGGAGGAAAGACAAAACGACGAAGTTCCTCTTTTCCGCTTGAGGTTATGCGATATATATGCTCGTCCACTTTGTTAATCCATCCGTTAGCTTCTAATTTGCGTGCAATATGGAGCAAACGAGAACGATCAATCGGCACCGTCCCAAATAGCCGACTAACGTTGTACCACCTACTATCTTGTAGCGTTTGCGCCGTTTTTTTTCCGTTCAGCAAATGGTCAATCGCAGCGAGTGACCGCTCGCCACGAAAACGATCAATACAAAACAAAACGATGTGTTGTAACATGCAACATTCACTCCATTTTCCCTTTCATTTTACCAGATTAAGCGAAAGGATGTGAGGGGAAACTATGCACTGATAAGCATTTTCATTGGAGTTTTTTATTGAAAAGTTGTCGGAACACATTTATTATAAAAGTGTGAGGAATACGTTTCCAACGTTTCATATGAAGCGATTGGTTCCATATAATTAAGGAGGGTCATTGTATGCCAAAGTACACAATTGTTGACAAAGAAACATGTATTGCCTGTGGTGCGTGCGGAGCAGCTGCACCAGATATTTACGACTACGATGATGAAGGCATTGCGTACGTTACATTAGACGACAACCAAGGCATTGTGGAAGTGCCAGACGTATTAATCGACGATATGATGGATGCGTTTGAAGGCTGTCCAACAGACTCGATCAAAGTCGCGGACGAGCCATTTGATGGCGATCCAAACAAATTTGAATAAGAGCATCGAAGGGCAAACTTCACATGAAGCTTGCCCTTTTCTTCTTTTCAATCATTGTCACCACTTGTCCAATCGACTATAATAAAAAAGTATACATAATGAAAAGGAGGAATTTGGCATGGCGTTTGAAAACAAAGTTGTTGAAGCGTTTATTGAAATTCCAACAGGTAGCCAAAACAAATACGAATATGACAAAGAGCGTGGTGTGTTTAAGCTCGATCGCGTCTTATATTCACCGATGTTTTATCCTGCTGAATACGGTTATTTGGAAAATACACTTGCGTTAGACGGCGATCCACTTGATATTTTAGTGATCGTCACAAATCCAACATTCCCTGGTTGCGTCATCGAAACGCGTGTGCTCGGCTACTTAAACATGGTAGACGGCGGTGAAGAAGATGCAAAATTAATCGGCGTTCCTGTTGATGACCCTCGCTTTGCTGATGTACGCAGCCTTGAAGATCTTCCACAACATAAGTTAAAAGAAATCGCTCATTTCTTTGAGCGTTACAAAGACTTAGAAGGAAAGAAAACAGAAATTGGCACGTGGGAAGGTCCGGAAGCGGCTGCGAAACTTATTGACGAATGCATCGCTCGCTACAATGAACAAAATAAATAATGTCACGTTTGAAGCTGGCTTTTCGCCAGCTTTTTGTCTTTTTTCCGAACATTCATATATAAAAACGCTTTCATTTGTATGACCTTTCCGAAAGTTATTGACACATGTATACGGTTATGTTAAATTATCAGAAATTTAAAAACTTATGATTTGAAAGGAGCGGATATTTGTGGTTCGCATTTTAGTATCTGATGCGATGAGCGAAGAAGGTCTTGCCCCACTTCTTGCTGATCCAACGATTGAAGTCGTACAAAAGAAAGTCACAGAAGTAGAAGATGAGCTTGACAAGTTTGATGCGTTGCTTGTTCGCAGCGCAACGAAAGTCACAGAACAACTCCTTCAAAACATGCCAAATTTAAAAATTGTTGGACGTGCTGGAGTCGGTGTCGACAACATCGACGTTGACGCAGCGACACGATACGGTGTCGTCGTCATTAACGCCCCAAATGGCAATACGATTTCTACAGCGGAACATACATTTGCGATGATGGCTTCATTAGTGCGCCGTATTCCACAAGCGCACATTTCAGTCAAATCACGTGAATGGAATCGTTCCGCTTTCGTCGGTGTCGAGCTATTCGGAAAACATTTAGGGATCATTGGCTTTGGGCGCATCGGTTCGGAAGTAGCGAAACGAGCGCGCGCGTTCGGTATGCACGTCCATGTGTACGACCCATTTTTGACGAAAGCACGAGCAGAAAAAATTGGGGTCGATGTTTGCACGCTTGATGAATTGCTTGCGCAAGCGGATATCATTACGGTACATACACCGCTCACCAAAGAAACGAAAGGTCTTCTCGGCCCAAAAAACTTAGCAAAAACGAAAAAAGGTGTCTATTTAATTAACTGCGCGCGCGGTGGAATTATCGATGAACAAGCGCTTATTTCGTTTTTAGAAAACGGACACGTGGCAGGCGTCGCCCTCGATGTATTTGAACAAGAGCCGCCAGGAGATCATCCGCTTCTTTCGTTTGACAACGTCATCGTCACTCCGCATCTTGGGGCATCAACGATCGAGGCGCAAGTGAATGTTGCGACACAAGTCGCCGAAGAAGTATTAAAATTTTTACAAGGTAAACCGGTCACATCGTCCATCAACTTACCGACATTATCAAAAGATGTATACGAAAAAATTCAAGCGTTTTATACATTAGCTCGCAAAATGGGCATTGTCGCTTCCCAATATATGAGCGAACCTGTACAAGAAATTGCAATTACGTATTCTGGTTCCGTCGCTGACTTAGAAACGACATTTATTACACGTAGCTTGCTCGCTGGATTTTTAAAACCGCGCGTCGCTTCAACAGTCAATGAAGTGAATGCGGCAATGATTGCCAAAGAGCGCGGCATCGCCTTTAGCGAAAAGTTTTCAGCTAATGGCAATGACTATAACAACAGTATTACATTAACGGTATATGGTGAAAACAAAACGTTTACGATGAAAGGAACGCACATCGCCCACTATGGCGATCGCATCGTTCATTTCAACGGCTTTGCAATCGACTTTGCGCCAGAAGGACACTTACTATACATTCAACATCATGACAAACCGGGAATGATCGGAAAAGTCGGAAACATTTTAGGCGACCATCAAGTAAACATTGCAACGATGCAAGTCGGTCGCCAAGAAGCTGGCGGAAAAGCGATTATGATGCTTTCGCTCGATAAACCGCTCGATGAGGCACTCGTTGAAATACTTGAGAAAATTGACGATATTGACTTTGTAAAAAGATTGGAAGTATAAAAGGTTCAGCCACGTGGCTGAACCTTTTTTATCCAAGCGGAACGGCTTTTCGTTGTCCTTTAGAAAACGTCATAATTTCAGTGTAACCGACTGTTTTTGCAAGAGCGATCGCTCGATCATAATTCGCCCCGACATCTTGAGGAACGTGCGCATCGGACGATAACACAATTGGAATCCCTTTGTCATAGCACATTTGCAGTAGACGAGGATCAGGGTATAGCTCTCCGACTGGTTTACGCAATCCTGCTGTACTAATTTCTACGCACGTTTTCGAGTTTGCTAGTGCTGTCGTTGCTCGATCGTACTGTTCAAGCAAAAATTCCTCATCTTCCGGGACGTATTTAAAAATTTTTACTAAATCTAAATGACCGATGATATCAAATAAGTTCGATTCAGCTAACGTCACGACTTGATCGAAATATTTTCGGTATGTATCGTATAGATCACGACGATCCCATTCTTTTCGAAACTCAGCTAAATCAATGCCAAAGTCATCCACCCAATGAATCGAGCCGATGACATAATCAAAATCGTAAGCTTGAATAAATTCAGCCATTTCTTTATGTTTACCTGGCGTGTAATCCATTTCAATCGACATTTTCACATCAATTCCTGCATCCCACGCTTCTTGGAATAAACGAACGTAGTCAGCCATATCATAATAGCGGCGCTCTTCAATCCACGCATTCGATAAAATGTTTTTCGTTTGATAAAAGTGATACGCATGTTCGGAAATACCGAAATGTTCAATACCTTTTCGCGCGGCTTCGTCCGTAAATTGCTTCAAATAGTCGAGCGTTAGCGTCCCGCGCTCTAAGTGATTATGGTAATCTGTTAACATTGTTCTCTCCCCCTCTCGTATTGTTTTACATTATATAGCACATCTCTCTCTTTTTCTAGTTATTTAATCCAACAAGAAACAATAAATGAATGCACGCGGCCATACCAACTACAACGAGCACTCGTTTCATCATATCTTCCATCGTCTATTCCCTCCCGTTTGCGATCACCATATATGTTGTATGCAAAAATATGAACGGTTAGAACGATAGAAGGTTACATTTTACAATTGCTTTACAATGGGTTGAACCTCTCATGACTGAAGCCGCGAGATTCGTGCGCTGTCACTTCTAATGAAGTGAGAATGAGCAGGCTAGCCCCGCAGTTCCTGCGGTTAGAAGCCGAATAGCTTCGTTTTTCAAATTGATACTTGCGTTCACATCTCGATCGTGATGTGTGCCACATGAAGGGCACTCCCATTCACGAAGGTGAAGATGTTTCACGTCTTTGTTTTTGTATCCACAATGAGAACACAATTGGCTAGATGGAAAGTTTTTCGCCACCACAACCACCTGTTTGCCGTACTATGTCGCTTTTTCCTGTTCTTTTATTGGATAAATACGGAATTTGTATGCTTTATGGACGAACATCGCTTTCACCTTGATTTCTGATTTTGGATATACTGTCGTAAATAGAATAACATATGTCAAACGTTTGGATAAACTAACCTAGCCGAGAACGGGGCTGTCTGATAAGTCCCTAAAATGAAGCAAGTGGAGAAAAACGACTCTTTTTTCTCCACTTGCTTTTGTATTATTTCGGCTATGACCTGAAAGTAGCTGGCGGATCCCTGCTACTTTCAGGATGTTGTGGGCTAATGCCACTATGCCGAACTCGACATGCACTTTGTCGAGCCCACGTAACGAAAATCTGCGGAACGACCGATTGCCCTTGATGTGACCGAACACACTTTCTACCTCGACTTTGCGTCGAGCATAGATCGCGGCTTTTTCTTCACATTCAAGGGCTGTTTTTGCCTTCGCTTTCATTTCTTCGAAGATGGTATTCCAATGAACTTGTCGATTTCCCTTCGCTTTCGTACATTTCGCTTTTAATGGGCAATCGGTACAGTCTTCGCATTCGTAGATTTTAAAGCTTTGCTCATATCCAGATGAATTCTTTTTCGTTTGATACTTTTTAAACAGAACTTTCCTTCCATTCGGGCAGATAAAACAATCATCATGCTCAAGATAGATCCAGTTTTTCGCATGTTTGATGTCTTTTTGATATTTCCGCGTCTGTTCTTGTACATAGGTTCCATAAGGAATTAGAAAATCAAATCGAGGCTCTTTCTCGTCACCAAGTGCGTACACATAGTTTTCTTCACTTCCATACCCTGCATCCGCAATAATGGTTTTGGGCATTGGGATAGAGGTTGAAGCCAGTTTCTCCAAATGCGGGATCATACAACGCGTGTCTGTAGGACGCTGATGAATGCTGTAAAACACAATAAACTGGCCTTCTGTCCCCATTTGTACGTTATAACCGGGCTTGAGTTGACCGTTTTTCATCGGGTCTTCTTTCATACGCATAAAGGTAGCATCTTTATCCGTTTTAGAATAACTATTCCGATCTCCGAATGTTTCGTTCTGTTCCTTATATTTCGCTAACCGAGGTAAGAAGTTTTCCCGAATCAACTTCAAAGGCTTTTTCCATTGACTACGTTTTTGTCTCTTTTCCTTTCGCGTCTCTGGGTCTTGTTCTGTTTCAATCTCTTTCGTTAACCCTTCTACCTTTTCTTCGATTTTCGCTGCGATGGCCTCTAATTTTTGTTCCGTCATTTCTGGATCTTCTACGATTTCCTTTTGAATGGCTCCTGTTTCTTCTTGTGCTAATTGCTGTATGTATTGGAGTGTTTCTTGGATTTTCTTCTTTAACATCGCTTCAAATTTCGAGGTTGATTTTTTCCATACGAAAGTAAACTTATTGGCATTGGCTTCAATCTTCGTACCATCCAAAAAGTAGTTCTCCATCGAAATGTAATTGTCTTTTATCAATTTCATAATCATGGCTTCAAATAACTCGTCCATCAAGCTTTTCATCCGTTCTCCTCGGAACTCATTAATGGTGCGAAAGTCCGGTTGTTGCATCGCTGCCAACCACATGGCAGGAATGTTTTCTTGAATGAGCTTTTCAATGCCACGGCACGAATAAACCTTTTGGGAATAGGCATACAGAATGACTTTAAGCATCATTTTCGGATGGTAAGAACTTCTGCCGCCACCTTTGTAATGCGAAAACAAGACGTCATCTGGTACAGCTTCAACCATTTCGTCCACTACACGTGCGACATGATGGTCGGGAATGAGTGCTTCTAAATCAAAAATAACTTGAACTTGACGGTTATCGTAGGGCTTGAATGTAGGAGCTAGTTTTCGTTTCGTAGGAGATTTTTCTTCATTTACATCTAGAGGAAGTGTAGTTTGCGTGTTATAATCTTCAGTAGTAATCATTTGATTGCTCATAAAAATCGTCCTTTCTAAAATGTGGTGTGGTAACTTCATTTTACTAAAAAGGGCGATTTTTTTGTGCCTTTTAATTAAAAAATTTCAAAAAAGGGGCTCCAAAAAGTCAGTTACACTGACTTTTTGGACAGCCCCGTTCTCGGCTAAAATCATAAAAAAGTGGTCCAGCGAGCGATTGCAAGAAATGTTGTTGCGCCCGATCATAGCTAATAAGCACACACGTAGCTGGACCAGCAGAAGCATGCAGCGGAAGGGAACAACGAAGTGGTCGTTCCCCATGCACAAGTTTCCACTCATGCCATATTCCTTTTGAACCAACCGGAATGATTTCATATACACCATCTAACTGCAACAACGTGCGAAATAACGAAAGCGGAATAATCCGATCTTTTTTTTGTATAACCGCTTCTCCAACAAGCGGCTCGCCAATGACCGCCCAACATGCATCTGTCGGCGTAATATTTATCCTCTTTTCTTCTTTGCGCACCGTGCCGACGGCTACAAAACCGACAGCTGATTGCATGAGCGGCATATTTGATTCGCTACTTCCTGTTATAGGGAGCGACAACTGCAATTCTTTCATCGTTTGTTGAACGCCTGCGACAAGTGCATGCCATGCATGATCGTTTACAAAATTTTGTAACACGAAAGCTTTTGGTGTTGCTCCTATACTCATCAATTCCATCCATGCTACTCGCGCGCCGTAGTACCCAACAACATCGTACGGTACATTTACAACGTCATCTTGTTTTAAGCCAATGCCACCTGAACAATCCGTTGCCAAAACGAGTTCGTTTTCTTCATCAAGCGGCACACATAATACGTCACGCATGCCGTTCCCCCCATACTCGTTGCAACGTTTTTGAAACGACAACAGCAATCGCTAAATTGACCCCGGTAGCTAAGGCAAGAGAAGGAATGATGGAAAGTACAAATGCTGGACTCATGATCCATACAAAAGGCAACGGTGCAATCAGTGCATTACCGATAAAAAAACATATATAACTAGAAATGAACCATCCTCTTCTCATCAACAAGCCAACAACGTATAAAAGAGCTGCCATTTCCACCGCCACAAGTATATGAAAAGGTCCAAGCGGAAATCCGCCAAATAGCGCAGAAACAATATGTCCAACACTTGCAACGACCGCTGCAGCTGTTGGACCGAGCAAAAACGCAGCAACAACTGCTGGAGCACTATCTAATGCAATGCTTCCAATTGTAAATGGGATTTTTATAAGTGAACCGATGACCGATAAACTAATAAACATAACGAGCAATGTGAAACGCCTCATTATGATTCACCCTTTTTTTCGTTTTTATCCCGAAACACGATCGCGCTTCGTTCATATTCCACGTCTTTTACGTGTAAACGAGCGTTAACAACGCGTGCAATCGCAAATAAATAGTCTGATAAACGATTCATATATTGTAAGACGACTTCGTTCGTTTGTTGTTGCTTCATCAGCGCAACGACACAACGTTCTGCTCTTCGCGTCACAGTACGTGCCATATGCAAAGCTGCTGCTTGCGGCGAACCTCCCGGCAAAATAAACCGTTCAAGCGGCGGCGCTTGTTGAATATATGCATCGATGCGTTCTTCTAAAAACGTCACCATTTCCGCCTTTACTTTGTATGGTATTTTTTTACCGACAATGGCCAAATCACCACCACAATCAAAAAGTTCATGTTGAATGCGTTGCAATTCTTCATAAATGTCGCGAAACTTCTCATCCTGTAATAACGTCATCGCCCATCCAATGACAGAATTCGCTTCATCAATCGTTCCGTACGCTTCAACACGTACATCGTTTTTATCGACTCGCCCTCCAACTAAACTCGTTTGTCCTTTATCTCCTGTTTTTGTATATAATTTCATGTTCTCCCTCCTACTTGATTCGTTCATTGATCCCACACCATACGTAATCGACACGGTTACATATGCTCGCTAGCTGTTGATACGTCCAGCCAACCATATCTCTCCATGCCCGTTCATGCGCATCGATCGGCACGATACCTTGCCCAATATCGCAACCAATCCAAACGACCGTCCGTTCCCCCGCTTGTTCCCATCGCTTCCACGCGCACATATACGATCGGATCGCTTCCTTTTCATCGTCCGTATAAGGAAAAAAATATTCGCGAATCCAATGTTCTATTCCTTCAAGCACAACAACAGATGCGGTTTCATCATGTGGAAACGGAAACATATTTTCATATGCACAATACCAACTGTATGGCGTATGCGCGAATGAATAATGGGCATTTACCCATTTTCGCTTCCCTTGAAATGCACCGCCGCTAACGAAATGCATCGCTTTCCCTCCTTCCATCGTTCCTTCGTATTATAAAGCGTCACTCCTTCGCCAAACGGAACGTGCCATTCCCAAAACGAACGAATGTCCGGTGCGTACTTCGATAATATATAACGAATTACCCCGCCGTGCGTCACAACGACAACATGTGAAACGGATCGATGAATCGCATCGCTAACGGCTTGTTCAATACGAGCTTCAAACTGAGCAAACGTTTCACCGTTTGGAGGTGCATAGCGAAACGGATCATCTAACCAACGACGATATGCTTTGACCGTTTGCAATTGTTCATACGTTTTTCCTTCAAAATCACCAAAATGCAGTTCTCGCCAACGATAAGAACATTCAATGACGTGATTCGGAAACAACAAATGCGCCGTTTGGCGACAACGGAGCAAATCGCTTGTCATGACGATTTCTGGCTTCAGCTCATGCGACACATTTTTCGGCTTAATTACTGGCACATTCGTCCAACCGATATATTGTTTCGCTTCGTTTTCTTTCGTTATAAAATGGCGAACGTATGTAATAGCCAAATGACGAGCCATAAAAACGTTTCGCCTCCTTCAACAAACGCCCCAAGCACATCGCCTGTGATTCCACCAAATTGCCTCACAGCGAACGCACGCGCGACGACATAAAACAACATAAGTGCCAAAAACAATATGATCGTTTCACGCGATAATAAAACAATGAATGCGTACGCCATAACGAAAGGTACATAGCGGTGATCGACATGTTGACGAAATGCTGCTGCCATCCCTGTCTGTTTCGCAAGCGGCGTCGTCAATAAAAACAACGTCATGCCAAGACGTGAAAGTAACGGAAGGCAAAAAAGAGAAAACAATGACATGTGCGCAACAGTCTCAAACAGAAAAACGAAACGGAAGCCAAGTAAAAATAAAATGGAGAGCACCGCAAACGCCCCGACGCGCGAATCGCTCATAATATCCAGACGGCGCTGTGGATCGCGATATGAAAAATACGCATCGCTACAATCCATCCATCCGTCAGCATGCAAACCTCCGGAAAGAAAGATAGAAAAAAACATGAGCAAAAATGATAAGACAAGCACAGACACATGATGAAACATGAACACGTACAAAACAACGAGAAACGCTCCAATCATCGCACCGACGAACGGAAACGACAGAACAGCTGCGCGTGCTGTTCGCTCATTCCAGTCCACTTGCATACGAAGCGGAAACACAGTTAAAAATTGTACAGCCAACATTACACCACGCCACATGGCCATCTTCCTTTCTTTACAATCGGCAATCCGTAACGCATCAAAATCGCCACATCGCTTAATGTAACAAGATGTTGGTGCAATAAACCGAGACCGTGCATATACATATACGTTCCTCGTTCATTAGGTATCCCATCATAAAACACTTCGTTACTTACAATAATTAGTCCTTTAACTTTGTCAGCTAACTGTTTCATTTGTTGAACGATGCGCGGTACTTTTCCATGTACATCCCATATATGATCACGAAACAACTCATTTGCCCATAAATTTGTTAAGCAATCAAGCAGCACGATATCACGTTTGGAAAACATAGAAATGATGTGATCGAGATCATATGGCTGTTCCCATGTTTGCCACCGATCATGTTTTCGTTGTTGTTGATGATGAGCAATGCGCTTCTCCATTTCTTCATCTGCGCGTATCGCTGTCGCAATATAATGAAGTGAATGTGTTGCTCCCGCCATTGTTTTTGCCCATTGTTCTGCAAATGAAGACTTTCCGCTACGCACCCCACCGCTAATAAATACGATCATTTATGCCACCTCCTTAAATAAGAAAGGAGACGATCGTTCTCTTCTTTCGTTCGAATCGCAAAACGAACATATTTTCCGTTCAGTCCTTGAAAATTAAACGTATGACGAGCAACAATGCCGTGCTGCAACAAAAAAGGAAAAAGTGTCATCGTCTCATCATTCAACATATAAAAATTGACAACAGACGGTGAATAGCGATAGCCCATCTCAGTAAGCTGTGAAAATATTCGTTTTCGTTCTGATGCGATATATGTTTTTGTTCGTTCGACAAATGCCTCATCGTTCAATAATTGTTTTCCTATTTGTTGAGCGATCGTGTTCACGCTCCATGGCGGTTGTTTTTCCGTTAACTTTCTTACGACATGCTCATGCGCTAACACATAACCGAGCCGTACGCCTGCCAATTGGTACATTTTCGTTAATGACCGTAGCACAATTAAACGATCGAATGTGCGTAAAAAAGAAGAAACGGAATAACCATCGAGCCAAAAATCGTAAAACGCTTCGTCGACAATAACATATACCCCTTCATCATGTGCTGCTTTTAATAAAGCATACATCGTTTCTTTCGACCATACGGTACCTGTTGGATTGTTCGGATGACAAACGAATAACGCGTGTAAAGACGGCAAGTGTTCTATCATTTGTTCAATCGGTGGTTGCCAATGTTCATCTAATATAAACGAGTGAACGGTACAACCGTAAGCCTCACATGCGAGGCGATATTCTGTAAACGTCGGCTCGAGGATGCCAATATGTTGCCCGGCAAATTGTTCGGCAAGCAAATAAATACATTGGGCAGCACCATTTCCGACAAATACATGGCTGCGCGCAAGACGCTCTCGTTCAGCAATCATCGTTTGAAGCGACTCACTTCGCTCCTCTGGATATTCGCTCATCCAACGTAACCACTGTTGTTCTGTTAGTATATATTCGTACTGCATTGGATTGACATTGACGCTAAAATCAATATATGAGCTCGGCATACTTATTTGCATCGCTTCATATAAACGATGTGGATTAGCCCCATGTGCAGGCAAGCGCAAGCAAACTCCCTCCTATCGTAAAAGCAACGGTCGTGCGTATCATGATTGCCACCGCTTGTTTAATGTGCCAAGCGGAAAGCGGAACAGACGCATCTCCAATCGTTGGTCGGACGGATACGACACCGTGATATGTGTTTACTCCTCCGAGTTGAACATGTAACAACGCAGCCATCGCCGCTTCGCACCACCCGCTATTTGGACTTGGGTGATTACGCGCATCGCGAAATAATAGTTTCCATGCTCGTTTATTTGCACGATGAACAAACAGCATAACGAACGCTGTTAGTCTAGCAGGAATGTAATTAAGTACATCATCAAATCGAGCCGATGCCCAACCAAATTGGGCATATCGCTCGTTTTTATAGCCGAGCATCGAATCGCACGTATTTACAGCGCGATACAACATCGCTAACGCTCCCCCGCCAATAAAAGCATAAAAAAGAGGGGCGGTTACTCCGTCGCTCGTATTTTCGGCTACTGTTTCCACACATGCACGTACGATCCCTTCTTTTTGCAACGTTTTTGTATCACGCCCGACAATCATTCCCACGTTTTTTCGCGCTTCATCCATATCCCCTCTTTCTAACGGATCGAGGACATCGAACGCTGCGTTCGCTAAACTTGTCGGCGCAATCGAAGTAAAAATGATCATTGCTTCAATGAATATGCCGAATATAAATGAAAGGCGGTAGGCGCTAGCAATCAGTCCGTAACTTATAATGAACGTCACCGTACAAACGACAAACAGCGTGAATATTCCTTTTCCTTTTCTCCATTTTCCTTTGTTCAAACGACGATCCATGAACGCAATCATTTGCCCAATCCAACAAACAGGATGAAAGCGGCGAGGATCAGCAAATATGCGATCGAGCAAAAGCGCAAGCCACACCGCCCATATGTGCGTCATCGAATGTCACCCTTTCGCTTTCGGTAGCGATCAATTGCTGTTTGCGTCGCTTCATATACAAGACGAGCGATTTGTTTACCAATCGATGTAATCGTTCCAGCGTATTCATAATACGTTCCTTGTTGAGACGCAGCGATGACTGTCGAATCTGTCGATGTTCCTGTCGCAATTGTGTAGGTTTGAGGGTCGATGACTTGTTTATCGTACAGCGCTTTTGCTTTTGCTTCTGTTGCGGTCATTAACGCTTGCACAAACGCAGCTTCTGATAAGTGTGCATCAATAAAAATAAACGTATTAATCGTGCCCGGAGAAGCGATTATATCTGTACGACGCCAAGCCTGTGCACTATCAACAGCATTTCCAACCCCTGCCGTTACGGCAACGAAAAGGCGAACATCTTCATGAACAGACGCAAACGCGACATCATTTACACAAACAGCCGTCATCATCCCAACAGTCCACTGCTCATCAAAACCGTGTTGTCGCAAAAATTGAATCATCTCTTGCTTTGCATCATCACAACGATAATCAAGCGGAACATGCCGATTGACAAACGTCGTTGCCCAGCGCGTTCCACCGCCAACGAGCGCAGAAGAAAGCACTTTAAATGGCTTTACCGTTTCAATGACAACCATCGTTTCATTTTGATTGACATGCCATAGCACATCATTCATAGGCTCCTCTAAAAACGGAACGAACGTCACAAGCGGTTTTGGCAACACCGGATGCTCATATCGTTTCATGTTTGTTTCAAATACGGATGCAATCATCGATTCATTTAACAACTCTTTCGGTGTACCGCATGCAACGGCTTTTCCATCTCGCAAAAAAAGAAGACGATCGCAATAAAGCGATGCAATGTTTATATCATGAAAAATAGCAACGATTGTCAGCTTCGATTGCTTTAATAAATTAAGCAATTTAAATTGCTGTGCCACATCCATATGGTTCGTCGGTTCATCTAGGAGCAATACGCACGGTTGTTGTGCCAGCGCTCGAGCAAGTGCAGCGCGCTGACGTTCTCCACCGCTTAACTGCTCTAATAAAGCATGTTGTTTATGCGCCAATGTCACCGCATGGAGTGAGTCACTAACGACTTGCTCATCTTCCTTTGTCCATTTCGGAAAAAGATTGGATTGATAAGGATAGCGACCGAGCTCAACCATTTCTTTCACCGTATATCCGAACGAAACATCTGTATGTTGCGGCAACGTAGCGATCAATTTTGCATATTGTTTCGGCTTATATGTTTCAATATGTTGACCACAAACAAAAATGTCCCCTTGCTGTAAAGCAAGTTCGCGGCTTAACAGTTTTATTAACGTCGTTTTCCCTGATCCGTTCGGACCTAAAATACCGAAAAACTCTCCTTCATATACTGTAAACGAAACATGCCGTAATACTTGTTTTTCATCATATCGATACGAAACATTCTTCACATCAATCATGTTGATCCCGTCTTCCGTCTTAAACTTTTAAACAACAATATCGCAAATAAAGGGGCGCCGATGAGAGAGGTAATGACCCCGATCGGCAACTCTCGCGGCGAAACGATCGTTCGCGCCACGACATCCGCTAATACTAAAAACGTTCCACCGTATAAAAAGGAGAGCGGCAACAATTTCCGATGATTCGCCCCGCAAATGAGGCGAGTCATATGCGGAATAACGAGGCCGACAAATCCGATCGTTCCCGATACCGCTACCGCCCCTCCTGTAAGCAAGGAGGCACTAAGTAAAATGGCTAGCTTTTTTTGTAATAGGTGTACACCAATATTGGCAGCGACCCGTTCACCGAATGAAAAAGCGTTTAACTCACGAATATGTGCAAATAAACCGAGAGAACCGATGATAAAAAACGGAACAAATAAAGACACGTACGACCAGCCGCGCATCGCGACGCTCCCCATGAGCCAGCTAATGACTTGGCGCAATTCTTCGCCGCTAAAAGCGACCATAAGCGAAATGAGCGAACCGAAAAACGCATTTATGATAATGCCGATTAAAACAATCGTCTCCATCGCCATATTTCGTTCCGCAAGCCGTGTAAATAATAAAACAAACAATAATGTCACAAGCGCAAATATAATACTAACGATCGGGAGCGTAAAACGTCCGAGAATCGAAAACTGAAGCTGAAAGAAAAAGACGAGCACTGCGCCAACGGCTGCTCCAGACGACACCCCGATTGTATACGGATCGGCAAGAACGTTTTTCAAAAGTCCTTGAAACGCTACCCCTGCCAGTGCTAAAGATGCCCCGATCAGAAAGGCGAGTACCACTCTCGGTAAACGAATCGCAACAATAATTTGCGAAACGGTGGCAGGAACATTTGTCGGCGTATGAAAAAACTGATGTAATAGCGTCTCCCATATAGAAGAAAAGGGAATCGATTGTGATCCAATCGATACCCCTAATAACAAGGCAATCGTTGCAATAAGCGATGCGCTAATGTAATTATTTAAAAATGTCTGGATAAACGACTTTGGCAATTTCTTCGACCCCTTCAGCTAAACGTGGTCCTGGACGAGAAACTAAATCAGAATTGACATCGTATACTCGTTTATTTTTAATGGCAGGGACATCTTTCCAAGCTGGGCGAGCGAGCACTTGCTCGACAGCGTTCGGTGTGTAATAACCGTATGTCGTAATGATGACATCCGGGTTTAACGCCACTGCATCTTCTTCTGTAAACATCGGCCACCCTTCTTGATCGCCTGCTGCATTTTTCGCATGAATGATCGTTAACATTTCATCCATAAATGTTCCTTTTCCAGCCGTATAAATTTCAGGTGCAGGAGAAACTTCCACCCAAACAGTTGCCTCTTCTTTTACTTCTTTTGCTTTTTCCGCAATGGCATCAATTTTTTGCTTCATTTGCTGCACAACATCGGCTGCCTCTTTCCCTTTCCCTGTCGCTTTACCGATTAGTTCAATGGAAGCATACACGTCATTCAACGATGTAGCATTTGGCACAACAATGACTGTAATGCCCGCATCTTTCAATTGTTTTAATCCTTCCTCAGAATTGTGAGCGCTTGATGCATGCGCAAGCACAACATCCGGCTGAAGCGCGATAATTTTTTCAACATTAAACTCCATGCCGCCGATTTTTTCTTTATTTTTCACATCTTCCGGATAGTTATCAAAATCGCTTACACCAACGATTTTGTCACCAAGCCCTAACGCGTATGCAATTTCTGTATTGCTCGGAATGAGCGAAACGATTTTTGTCGGTTCTTTTTCAATCGTGACATCGCCAACCGCATCTTTTACCGTAACCGGAAATGCAGCCTCCTCTGTTTTCGCCTCTTGCTTCGTTTCTTTTGCTGGCTCCGCGTTATTGCTGCACGCTGCTAATCCGAGCGTCAATACGAGCGCAAGAAGCCACACATATTGTTTCCATTTCTTCATCGTTTTTCCCCCTATAAATGAGAATAATTATTTTTTGACCTTTTCAAACATGTTGTGACGAGTCTCACCCGCTACAACATTTTATTCATTTTCATAACGATTTTGTCGTACAAACTATTGTATCGTTTCTTTATAAAAATAAGTATTGGTATTAAGGTTAACTGAATAGCGCTAATTGTAATTCCTGCTTTAAGAAAATTATTGAGCATAAAATAATCAAAATCCCATCTTAGAATAGTAAATGAAAATACTCCTAAGTAAATAGCTGAGAAGAAAAGCCCAAGTTCATAGGATGTATATTTATTCTTAAAATAGTAGATAATAAGTTTTGCAACTATTGATGCAAAAAAACATATGTTATTGCTAAAATAACACTTTCTATAGCTTTCATAGCGAGAACCATCCTTTTAAAGAAAACTAGATCCTTTTATACGCACTTCTCGCATCTATATACGTTTGAGCATAGTCATAGATTGCATATAATGTACCAATGATAGGTATGCCCTTTCCCATCTTTTTGGCTATTGTCTTAATTAAAGTAAAGTTTAAAACTTGTCCTGATCGTACAGCATCAATTACTGCATCTGCTATACCTATGGCTCCTCCAATTAAGGTCAGTTCAATTTCTTTTTGTCTAAGGGAATCAGCATACACTTTGAAGACCTTGAAATCACCATTACTACTTCTAGTGTTTTTATAGTAAGGGTCATTTCCCGCCATTATGGCTCGGGCATGCCCATTCGAAAATACTTCGTATCTCGTATCAGTGATATACGATGCTCCTTTTTCTGATATATACCAGTAAGAATTTGTATGAAATGCATTAATAAAATGCATGAATCGTTCGGATTTAACATATTCTGAGTCTATAATTTCCGCAGACTCCTCATTGCCTAAATGTATAATTATCTCTTCATCACTTCCGTTTACTAGAGAACGAACAACTAAACTACTATCATTTAACTCTTTTATTTGTTGTATAGATTCCTCTATCAAAATCTTCTCATTGCCCTTGATTTCGTATTTTTTTATATTGACCTCTATGACCCCATCTACAATTTCTGATTCCTCTACATACTCATAAAGCTCCTCGTTCTCTTCAATCCGATAAACTATTAAATTATCTGTGTTCTCCACAAAATCAACAGAAGTTAAATCTGTATAATCCATATGTGCTGCAACATAACCAACGTTTACGTTTAGAAAAATTGTTGCAAAAAGGATCACACAAATAACTCCGCAGAAAGTTTAGCCTTCACTGTTTTTCCCCCCTTTTATGTATATCAAATAAAAAAGCTCATTCCAAATGGAATGAGCTGGAAACAACAAAAGACAATAACTTCCCCTTGTCGTTTCGCCGTCTCACTCCCCGAAGACGCGAATGACGATGCAAAAAGGCAGGTCTACTGACTTATGCGTCATCCTACTTTGAAGCCTTCCCATACGAATTGTACAGTGGCGGTTTTCATTTCGTCAGCATTTACAGTTGCGGGGACAGTTCTGGACTTGCACCAGATTCCCTATTAAGTCTACTAGGTTTCCCATTCGACACCTTTTTGCAACAAACGTATGTAATTGTCGAACAATTTCTACGTTTCTATCATAACGAAAAACGTCACTGATGACAATAAAAATTTTCTACCTCAATGGCAATGTAAACGTAAACGTCGTTCCTTCTCCTAGTTTGCTATGGACTGCAATCGTTCCTTTATGCGCTTCAACGATGTTTTTCGCAATCGCAAGACCTAAACCTGTACCTGAGCGACCGCGCGTGCGTGCTTTATCTGCTTTATAAAAACGCTCAAACACAAACGGTAAATCTTCTTCTGCGATGCCTGAGCCAGAATCTTGCACAGAGATGCGCACGACTTCTTCCCCCGCGTCGACAATGACACGTACTTCGCCACCGTTATCTGTATGGCGAAGCGCATTATCAATTAAATTCGTCAACACTTGTTCAATTCGGTCGGGATCGAATGAAACGATGAGCTCATCGTTCATTTCAACAAGCAAATGAACTCCTTTTTCTTTCGCTAACGCTTGAAACTTATGAATAATGCGCTCGATATACGGTCTAAGTGGCACTTGCTCTTCATGAAGCGTTAAATGACCTGCTTCCATGCGCGCTAAATCAAGCAAATCGTTAACAAGGCGACCCATGCGCAACGATTCATCGTAAATGACTTTTGCCAATTCTTTTTTCTCTTCATCTGTCCCGGCAATATCATCGACAATCGCTTCGCTATACCCTTGCAACATGGCAATCGGCGTGCGCAACTCATGCGAGACGTTTGCGATAAAATCCTTGCGCAACTTATCAAGCCGTCGTTCCTCCGTCATATCGCGAAGCACCGCAACAGCTCCCCGAATGACCTTGCCGTTGTATAACGGCGTCATGACAATGACCCAATTGCGCCCTTGTAAAGCCATTTCTATCGCTTGTTCTTTTTCCTCCGCGACTGCTTTCGTAAACAATTCATTCACTTCTGGAGGAAGTGGCAATAAATTATCGCTTTGCCCTTGCTCGTAATACCACGCTTGTAAAAATCGGTCAGCCGGCGGGTTTGTAATGAGCACTTCCCCGTTTCGATTGAACGTAATGACACCATCGGCCATGCTACTTAAAATGCTTGCTAATTGCTCCTTTTCTTGATTTAACGCATTAATATGAAACTGCAACTGCCGTCCCATTTGATTAAAAGCCATCGCAAGTTCCCCGATTTCATCATGGGTGACGATCGGCACTTTTGAGTCAAATTTTCCACGCGCAATTTCGAATGCCACTTGCCTCATTTTTCGAAGCGGCGCTGTAATACGTGTAGATAAGAAAAAGGCAAATACGGTCGTTAACACAATAGCGATAAACGCGGCAAGAAAAATAAATTTTGTCGTTTGCTTTGTCGTTTCTTCTACCGCTTTTAACGACTGATATACAAATACCGCGCCATTCCCATCCGATGTATGAAGCGGAACACCGACAATAAATAGTTCATTATATTCGCCGTTTCGCATCGTTTGATTTAGCATAAGCGTCCGTTTCACTACTTTATTTCCATCAAATACGCGCCCTAACTGTTGATCTTGCTGAATGAACGAGAGCGGTAAATCAGGAAGTTTTTCATTTGGTGAATACCAATAATGACGATTATCAACAATGATCATTAACTTTGACACATCATCCACCATCGTCCACGCAATCGAGCGCGCAAACTGCTCGTCATGTTCAGCGACAACGCGAGCCACTTTTGTTGCTTGTTGAGTAAGTTGATCACTTGTTTTTTCTAAATAATATTTTTCAAAAAAACCGAGCAATAAGACAGTTAAAATAAAGAGAACGAAAGCAACAAGCAACAAAATCGTCAGCCATAGTTTGCCGACTACACTACGCCATAACGCCATCATTCATTCACGACCTCAAATTTATACCCGACACCCCAAACAGTGACGATCATTTTCGCTGCAGCTGGCGACACTTTATTTAGTTTTTCACGCAATCGCTTGACGTGCGTATCTACCGTGCGCAAGTCACCAAAAAATTCGTAATGCCATACTTCTTTTAGCAACTGTTCACGGTCAAACACTTTATCTGGCGATTTCGCTAAAAAGTGAAGCAACTCATATTCTTTCGGAGTTAAACTGACTTCATGTCCATCTGCTGTCACACGATGTGCATCATGATCAATTGTTAAATGTGGGAAAACAAGCACATCCCGTGCTGTCGTATCCGTTGGTACGTAGGAAGCGTTTGCTGTGCGACGAAGCAGCGCTTTCACACGCAGCACGACTTCACGCGGGCTGAACGGCTTTACAATATAGTCGTCTGTTCCTGCTTCAAACCCTTGCACGCGGTTCGCTTCCTCTCCCTTTGCTGTCAACATAATAACGGGCGTTGCTTTTTTCTCACGCAACTGTTTACATACTTCAATCCCATCTTTTCCTGGTAACATAAGATCAAGCAAAATTAAATCATAATCATTTTCAATCGCTAACGCTAGCGCTTCTTCGCCGTTTTCTGCCTCATCAATGACATATTGTTCACGTTCTAAATACATGCGAAGCAAGCGGCGAATTCGCTCTTCATCATCCACAACTAAAATTTTAATTTCTTTCTCCATGATGTCATACCTCCTCATTTTCTATTGTACAAAACCGACAAACTTTTTTCTACTTCTCATAAAAAAACAAACGCCTTCATGGCGAAGGCGTTTTTAAGATCCAGCATATGAGTGTAAACCGGCAATGACTAAGTTTACCGCAACCAAGTTAAACATAATGATCGCAAAACCGATGACCGCAAGCCATGCCGAACGTTCACCATGCCATCCTTTCGATAGTCGCAAATGTAAAAAGGCTGCATAAAACAACCACGTAATGAGCGCCCATACTTCTTTCGGATCCCAGCCCCAAAAACGCGTCCATGCGATTTGCGCCCAAATCATCGCAAAAATAAGCGCACCGAGCGTAAATACTGGAAAGCCGATCGCTACGGAACGATAGCCAATTTCATCAACTAAATCCAAATTGACGTTTTTTACAATCGGCTGCAATGCGGCTGCGATACGTTTGCGTAAAAGCAGGCGCAGCAAGCCGTATAACGCAAGACCAGAAAATAAAGACCAAATGACCGTATTTAATTTCCGCGCGTTAATGATCGCTGGCATGTCCACAAGCGGCTTCATGCGTTCTTCCGTTTTTAGCACTCCTTCATGCGGGCCGACAAGCGCAGGCATATGGTATACCATTTCATCTTGCTTGCCATTTTTATCGATCCACTCAAATGTTGCTTCATAACCAGCAACGCGAAACGATGTTGTGACGATGACAAAGCCAAGCGTACTAATTAAGAAAAATAATACGAATTCAAGCCAAAACGTTCGCTTACTCGGTTTTGATTGATCGACAACGCGAATTAAATAAATGAGTCCCGCCGCAAAACTAATAGCTAAAATAGCTTCGCCAGCCGCTGCCGTCGTCACATGAATATGCAACCAATCGCTTTGTAAAGCTGGGATGAGCGGCGAAATCTCCCGCGGAAACATGCTCGCATAAGCGATGACTAAAATGGCAATCGGTAAAGTAAATAAGCCGAGCAAGCTCGTTTTGTAAATAAAATAAATGACGATAAACGCGCCGACAATCATCATGCCAAAAAATGTTGTAAACTCAAACAAATTGCTGACAGGTGCATGCCCGGCAGCAATCCAACGCGTAATAAAATAACCGAGTTGAGCGACAAAACCAATGATCGTCACAAAAATTCCGATCGTTGCCCAACGGTCTACTCCTTCTTTCTTTTTGACACGAATCGCTCCACCAAAGAAAAGCGTTGCAACTAAATAAAGAACAAATGCCACGTACAGTAACGTGCTACTTAGCTGAACCACGATGTTCCCCCCTTATGACCGCTTGTCCGCTTGATCGATTGGCATGACAAACGGCGTATCGTTAAAGATGCCTTCAAGCTCTTTTTTCAGCCCAAACCAGTTTTTATTCGTATGTGCGGCAACGAGCACCTCGTCATCCATCCGTTGAATCCATATGCGACGATGGTTCCAATACATTCCTTGAATAAGTCCGATCATGAAAATAGCGCCGCCAACCCCTAAAATCCAAAGTGTAAAATCACGACGCACCGTTAAGGCTGATACGTTTCGTGTTTCAATATTCGCAAATGCCATCTTATATTTGTTATTACCAAGCGGCTCAATCGTTTGACGAATGGCCGTGAAGCTCACTTCGCCTTTCGGACGATCTGGTGCAAACATTTTAAATACGAACGCTGGATTGTTCGGTACTTTCGAGCGCGTATTCGGATTGCCGTTTTCATCAAAATAAAAATCTGGAAAATAGCTTAATAGTTGTACTTTATACCCGTTACCAAGATCATATTCTTTTTCTGGTTGAATTAAATCAACTGTAATTGTGCCAAACGATTTGTTCGTTTCCTTATCGGTGAAATGAAACGACATACTTTTTAACTCATCTAGCTTAAAATCAACTTGGTATAATGCGTAATGATCATGTTTTAACGGTTCATTAACCCGAATTGGAAAACTTTTTATTTTTTTTAATTTCGGCTCTTCGCCCGCAACGACTGGGCCAACACGTTCGTATAATACGACGTCGGTTTGATAGTTTTTCGCCATCATTCCGCTACCGAGGCGATCAATGGCTGCTTGAAACGCTTCTTTCTCTTTTTCTTTCTCATATACTTCAAAAATAAACTTTTTATTTTCTAAAAAATATTTTCCGTTCGTTCCCGGAATTTCTTTTATTTCTCCTTCACGAATCCACATGCTTTCGTCGACATACATGCCCGGAACGAAACGAAGCATCGCACCGATTAAAAAAATGATAAGCCCAATATGATTCACATACGGTCCCCAACGAGAAAATCGCCCTTTTTCAGCTAAAATATTTCCGTTTTCTTCCCGAACGCGATAGCCTCGTTTTGTTAGCTTGTCGACGACGTTTCGAAATGCCGTTTCATCATGTTCTACTTTCGCCCGACTAAATAGACGTTGTCTTTGTAAAAATTGCTCGTTGCGCGTCACTCGTTGATTGTTTAACGCACGATATAGCGGTACAACACGGTCTAAACTACAAATGACAAGCGATACGCCAATGAGTGCAATAAGCAACATGTACCACCAAGAACTATACAAGTCATGAAAGCCAAGCGCATAGTACCATTTTCCGAGCAAACCGTACTGCTGCTCATAATATTCCGATGGTGATACGGTTGGTGGAATGTACATTTGTTGCGGATAAATCGTACCGATCGCAGAAGCAACTAGCGTAATGACGATGAGCCAAACCCCAACTTTGACAGATGAAAAAAAGTTCCAAATTTTATCAATGATCGTTTTATTGTACGTTTGTGAACGGCGCGCGCTCCCTTCATAGCGCATATCTAGCAACGCTGGCACTTCTTCGAGCGGCTTACCACACGCTTCACAAAGCACTGTTCCGATCGGATTGACATGCCCGCATTCACATTTTACTTGTTCCATGTTGAAAACCCCTTACGGCTTAATTCGTTCCATATATTTTTTTACATCTTCTTCTGTCATCGTTCCTGTAATGATGTCTACAATTTTTCCGTCCTTGTCGATTAAAAATGTCGTTGGCAGCGGATTAATATCGTACGCATTCATCACTTGATCTTGTTGATCAATCACAACTGGGAACGTAAGCTGAAAGCGATCAACGAATGTTTGTACCGTCACTTTCGCTTCACCAACGTTAACAGCAATCACTTCTACCCCTTCATTTTTATATACATTGTATTGACTATTGATGTATGGCATCTCTTTTTCACACGGTTTACACCACGTTCCCCAAAAGTTTAAAAAGACACCTTTGCCACGATAATCGGATAGTTGAATTTTGTTGCCGTTTAAATCAGTAAGTACGAAATCTGGTGCTGAGTCGCCTACTTGAATCGCTTTTTTCTCCACAAAAACGTTCGAATAAATCGTATAGCCGATCGCTGCAAGCATGATGGCTAAAATGACTGTTCGAAGCCAAAATCGCTTTTCTTTCATTGCCAACTCTCCTAATAAACCGTTTTCATCAACCTCATTATACAAGTTACCACTATATAAATAATGAAAATTATTTGAACAAATTGTGACAAAATTATGATGGAAAAGGCGAACCAGCTAGCGCTAACGTGCGCAATTGTTTCACTTCATGCGGTGATAGCTCGCGATAGTCTCCAGGATTGAGCCCTTTTAAATCTAAAAAAGCGTAGCGTTCTCGTTTTAATTTCAATACAGGATGACCAATCGCTTCAAACATGCGGCGCACTTGACGATTGCGTCCTTCATGAATGTGCAGTTCAACAATCGCCGTTTGTTTTCGTTTATCAATTGATAATACTTTTGCTTTCGCTGGCGCTGTTACCCCATCTTCTAGCGCAACACCTTTTTCAAGCTGTTTCACTTTTTCACGCGCTGGAATGCCTTTTACTTTTGCGATATACACTTTTTCAATTTCATAACGCGGATGCATTAATAAATTGGCAAACTCACCATCGTTTGTTAACAACAATAACCCCGACGTATCGTAATCTAGACGTCCGATCGGATAAATGCGTTTGTTGACATGTTTGAAAAAGTCGGTCACTACTTTTCTTCCCTTTTCGTCTTTTACGCTAGAAATCACACCGCGCGGTTTGTACAACAAATAATATACCGGCTCTTCACGCTCAAGCGGAATGCCGTCTACTTCAATGCGATCTTGTGGGCTTACTTTCACCCCAAGTTCTGTTACGACTTTTCCATTTACTTTCACTTTTCCTTCGACGATTAATTGCTCTGCCTTTCTTCGTGATGCCACACCGGCATGAGCAATTACTTTTTGTAATCGTTCCATTTCATTCACCTCACTATATAGTTTTACCACATTCAGTACAAGAGTTCAAAAATAAGAAAAAGCGATCATATCGACCGCTTCATTTTCCAAACATCCATAACACAATAAGAAATGATACGATAAAGCTAACGAGATCGGCAAGTAAGCCAACTTTTAGGAGTCAGTCAAGACTTTGTGGAGAACATTTTTTCGGTTCACTACGGGTGTTGTCAATCACTAGTTAGCGAACCATTTTCAGGAATTGATATCGTAAGCGCTTTTGGACTCTCATCCCTCATCTTGAAGTGATGATATTGTATTCCATTTTTTTACACCCAACCAAAATCCCGAAGCGCCGACAACGCTTGATGGATCGGCGTCCCGGATGACCGCTGCAGACACGGTAGATTCTGACGCACCACATCTGCCCACAACCGTCCTGCCTTCCGTTTGGCCTGTTCAACCCGCTTGG
>NZ_JXTH01000020.1 GCF_000836725.1 Anoxybacillus thermarum
CTCCAAAAGGGCCGCCAACAAGACAGCGAACACCTTTTGAAGAGTTCTGACTAATTGTTCCTCCAGCTCTTTTAATAAAGGCCATTCTGTGGTAAAATGTTTCATGGACTCTCTCCCTCCTGTTTTATTGATGTTGGTCATCACCATCATAGCAGGGAGAGAGTCCTTTTTGCATGACATTTGCTTTTTTCTACCGCGCTTCGCTTGGTGGCCCCGACGAGCGTCGCGAACAAAAGTTCGCAACCCTCGTCGGGGAATCATTCCTGAATGTCACCCACAAATATTTTACTCACACAACTCGTAGATAATCCAGGGATGATGACTGCAATACTTGACCGTCTGTTACATCGAGTTGAAGTGATTCATATGAACAACGAAAGTTACCGATTAAAACATCAAGAAACAATTTTTTCTTAGCAAAAAGTGTTCATCCGAAATGAGCAAAAATTGTTCATTTGGGGTTGACGTTTACAGAGGTATTTCAAGATTCAAAGCTAGCCAATGCCATCCTAGATCGTATTTTACATCACGCGACCGTGATTAATATTGTAGGGGATTCATATCGAATAAAAAATCACTTAGAAAGAGAAAAAGAAAACGAGTAAAAATGTACATTCTTAAACAGTCAAAAGTGTACATGTTTATCTTGACATTTACAGTTTTTATAATGCCCAACGAATTCATTCGGCAAACGGGTACATGTCGCCAATGGAGTATGAGAAGATGCATCAGCAAGGCAAAAAGCAGCAACGCTTCTCTCCACAAGTCACGATATAAGGGGCATCTTTCCTCTTGAGAAGGGGAAGGGGTTACCAAACCGTTCTCCTTATCAAGAGGCCACCAAACGAAGTGCGGTAGTAGGGCTTTAAAATTTTTCTCGATTTTACGTGTCTATTTTCTTGACATAATACCATTTTGGCGTTTATGCTTCTGTTATAAAAACAGGTGAAATTCATGTAGGCGATGAAGTCTTTCTTTTTGAATGATATTTTGCCAAATCACCATCAAACCAAATGTCAACTCTACTAAGCTCCCATGGAAGGATAGAACTTCTTGCATAATCTGTGGTGAAACTCGCTTCATGGTTGGCTAACGGGTACGATACTTCAGAAGGAGTATCGTTTTTCTTGTTGGACTAACGGGCAGTATAGTTGAAGTTACCTAAGTAAACCATTATTGTATTTTTATTTAAATATTTGTATAATTATGTAAAATCATATTTGATAAGGGGGAACTAAAGTGGAACTAATTCCTGGGTCCACTAATTTAATGGATTATCTGGAAGAATTGGATGTTGTAAATTTTTCTCATCATTTAATTCAGAAAAAAATGAATGAATTGTTTCATGAAGGACAGTCAGAAATGGAAAAGGCTAAAATAGCATTTGAATTTGTAAGAGACGAGATTTCTCATTCGTGGGATATACAAAGCACAAGAGTTACATGTAAAGCTTCTGAAGTTCTTTACTATAAAGAAGGAATTTGTTATGCAAAATCAAATTTATTAGCTGCACTACTACGTTCGCAGGGGATACCAACTGGTTTTTGTTATCAACGATTGATGTTGTTTGATACGCCAGAAAAAGGTTATTGTATTCATGCTCTAAATGCAATTTTTCTGAAAACACTTAATAAATGGATTCGATTAGATGCTCGTGGTAATAAAAAGGGAATTGATGCTCAATTTTCAATTGACGAAGAAAAGTTAGCTTTTACTCCTCAAAAAGAACTTGATGAAAGAGATTACCCAATAATTTATGCGAAGCCACATCTAAAAACAATTGCTGTTTTAGAAGAACATACAGATGCATTAGAAATGTATAAAAATCATTTGCCAGAATATTTATAGTTGTTTAAGATAAAGGTGGCGATAGTTGAACAAGGCATACAAAAAAGACCGATTTACTTCGGTCTTTTTCTGTGGTATAAAAATCAACACTGAAATTTAACAAAGCCGAAGATTTAAAAAACTTGATAGGTAAAATTTATCTTTCGAAAACTTTTTATTCTTTTCTTATTTAACTATCCCGAAAATTAGTATTTTCATCATTTGCTGGTGCCGTAAGCACGACATGGAGGTCTATACTGAAAATTTCTCTTTCCAGTATTTTAATAAGGTTATGTAACATAGTTGAACATTCCATTAATTTTACGAACGATTGGCAATAGTTGAGTGACAAAAAGAAAATGTTTGGTTTTTAAAAAATTATCCAAGCGTCTTTGCTTAGTGTGTGTTCAATCTTATGCTAAATGGTCAATGAAATGATGATTGTTTTATGTTGTTATTTGAGATTTTGTACTTCAAAATCTTTTAGTTAATTATCTCAGTGCAGAAAAATTTATGAATTTTAATAATGCAGGAAAAAGGCAAGAAAAAATTATTGACCAAAAATGAGATAATTTATATAATATCTGCAAACAGCACGGAGGTTCGAGTCGTATTCGGTAATAATGAACCAAAAAATGAGGAAATGAAAGAACCCCTTGTTGCATCTGGGTTTGCTTTAATTGAGAGAAATGCACGGTTTCATAATCGACTCAAAATCGTGTGGGGTAGCCCCCCGTGTGGGTTCGACTCCCACCATCGGCACTGTAAAAAACTCCTGCAAAATCATGCAGGAGTTTTTTATTTTTTTAACTATTCTCCTCACCTTGTCCTTTATACTTTCCGCAACAATGTGTTAGAACGGCTGTCTTCCTTTGTTACTCCTCCGATATTTTTCGTTATTCGAAACAATTTAACGAAAGTTTTCGTTAAATTTATGACGGTATATTGTATAGTTAAGTAAGTGTTTTTCAGTTTTATATAAATATTTTATTGACTTTGTTGTAAGTTCTTATTATGATTGAGTTACGAAACGTTTGAAAGAAAGCGTTTTTATATTTTTTTATTAACGAAAAAATTCGTAGGAGGGTGCGATTCATGATTCAGTTTCCGAAAGATTTTGTTTGGGGTGCTGCTACTTCATCATATCAGATCGAAGGAACGGCAACTGGGGAAGATAAAATTTATTCGATTTGGGATCACTTTTCGCGCATACCTGGTAAAGTAGCGAATGGGGATAATGGCGATATCGCAATTGATCATTACAATCGTTATGTTGAAGACATCGCATTAATGAAAGCGCTTCATTTGAAAGCGTATCGATTTTCGACTAGTTGGGCGAGACTGTATTGTGAAACGCCAGGGAAGTTTAACGAGAAAGGTTTAGATTTTTATAAGCGTCTTGTACATGAATTGCTAGAGAACGGTATCGAGCCAATGTTGACCATTTATCATTGGGATATGCCACAAGCCCTTCAAGAGAAAGGTGGCTGGGAAAATCGTGATATTGTTCATTATTTTCAAGAATACGCTGCTTTCCTTTATGAGAATCTTGGGGATGTCGTGAAAAAATGGATTACGCATAATGAGCCATGGGTTGTCACCTATTTAGGATATGGAAATGGCGAACATGCCCCAGGGATTCAAAACTTTACATCGTTTTTAAAAGCAGCACATCATGTTCTTCTCTCACACGGGGAAGCGGTAAAAGCGTTTCGAACAATCGGCCCGAAAGACGGAGAAATTGGAATTACGTTGAATTTGACGCCAGGATATGCGGCGGATCCAAAAGATGAAAAGGCGGTTGATGCCGCTCGAAAATGGGACGGTTTTATGAATCGTTGGTTTTTAGATCCTGTATTTAAGGGACAATATCCAGCAGATATGTTAGAAGTGTATAAAGATTATTTACCAGATGTTTACAAAGAGGGGGATTTACAAACGATTCAGCAACCGATCGACTTTTTCGGATTTAACTATTATTCAACAGCAACATTAAAAGATTGGAAAAAAGGTGACCGTGAACCGATCGTATTTGAACATGTGAGCACAGGAAGACCTGTGACGGATATGAATTGGGAAGTGAATCCAAACGGTTTGTTTGATTTAATGGTGCGATTGAAAAAAGATTATGGCGATATTCCATTATACATTACAGAAAACGGTGCTGCATACAAAGATCGCGTCAACGAAAAAGGTGAAGTAGAAGACGATGAGCGAGTTGCTTATATACGAGAGCATTTAATCGCTTGCCATCGCGCGATTGAACAAGGCGTCAATTTAAAAGGATATTATGTATGGTCGCTGTTCGATAATTTTGAGTGGGCATTTGGCTATGATAAGCGCTTTGGGATTGTATACGTGGATTATGAAACGCTAGAGCGCATCCCGAAAAAGAGTGCATTATGGTACAAGGAAACGATTATAAATAACGGATTAAAAGCAGAAAAAGATAAATAAAGGAGGTGATGGGGGAAGGGAAGAAGTTTTCTTCGTCATAGCGGGAAGTGTCGGGGATTGGCCGCTACTACGAAGAAAACTAAAAGAATTATAACGTGAAGCAAGCAAATGGGCAAATGAAAGGTGTAAACGGTATGAACACATATTATGAAAAAGCGAGGGGGAAAGAATGATGAAGAAACGAGCTCTCATGTTGTTGTTAGCAGTTGTCTTTATGTTCGCGACAGCGTGCAGCAATCAATCTCAAAGTGAGAATGAATCAAAAGATAAAGGTTCAAGTGAAAAGGTCAAGTTGAACATGTGGGTATTCGGAAGCACGGGTTATGAAAAACTAGCTGAAGAATATATGAAAGATCATCCAAATGTTGAAATTAAAATTCAGTCAACGCAGTTTGACGATCATCATAACGCATTATTTACAGCGTTATCAGCAGGAAGTGGTGCACCGGACATCGCGATGATTGAAGTAAACAATATTGAACGTTATCGTGAGGCACAAGATCGTTTTTATAACTTATACGATTTTGGTGCAAAAGACATTAAGGATAAGTATTTAGATTGGAAATGGCGCATCGGTGAAAGCGCAGATGGAAGCTTTTTATTCGGGCTTCCGACAGATATTGGTCCAACAGCTATGTTTTATCGTGCTGACGTGTTTGAAGCAGCAGGACTTCCAACAGATCCAGCTGAAGTTGCAAAGTTAATTCCAGACTGGAATGCATATGCAGAAGTAGCTGCAACAATTAAAGAAAAAACAGGAAAACCAATTGCAGACAACGTTGAACTTGTGTACAACGCATTACGTGATCAAGCTCCTGTGCAATATTTTAACGAAAAAGAAGAATTGCTTATCGAAAAAGAACCGTACATTAAACAAGCATACGACTATACAGTTAGCTTAATTCAAAAAGGTTACCTTGGCAGCAACGGATTGTGGACTCCGGAATGGGGTAACGCGATGGAAAAAGGAAGCTATGCAACGTTGCTTGCACCAGCTTGGATGCAAGGAGTTGTGAAAGGAAATGCACCAAATTCAGCAGGCAAGTGGTTCATTACAAGCATGCCAGGTGGAGCAGGAAACTGGGGCGGTTCTTATTTAACGATTCCAAAAGAATCAAAGCATCCGCAAGAAGCATATGACTTCATTCAATGGCTCGTAGCGCCAGAACAACAATTGAAATCGTTTAAAGATATGGGCTTATTCCCATCTACTCCTTCTGTATATGATGCACCTGAGTTTAAAGATTACAAAGACGAGTACTTTGGCGGAGTAAATACAGCTCAAGTATTTGCAGAAGCAGCACAAAAAGTAAAAACAGTGTATATGGGTAAAAACTACGGACTCGTTCAAGGCGAAATCATCAAAGCGTTGACAAACGTACAGAAGAAAAAAGCTGACCCAGAGAAAGAATGGGAAGAAGCAATTAAACGCATTAAACGTCAACTTGAACGTCAATAAAACACGTGAGGGAGGGATTTATTCCCTTCCCCCTACTATGAATTTTGGAGGGAAATATAAATGGTATCCCATAATCATACAAATGCAACCGTCCGTCTAAAAGGATTGAGTGATAAGAAAAAAACAGCATTAGCTGGCTACTTATTTATTTCTCCTTTCTTTCTTTTATTTGCGATCTTCGGCGCTTTTCCAATGCTGTTTAGCTTTTATTTAGCGTTTCAAAAATGGAATGGGTTCGGTGAAATGACATTTGTCGGAGTGAAAAACTTTTCGCTCATTTTTACTGATCCACTATTTTGGAAATCGATTTATAACACGATTGTAATCGGTTTATTAGGAACAGGTCCACAGTTAATCGCCGCTTTAATTTTAGCAGTTGCTTTAAATTCAGCGATGGTCAAGTTTAAAAGTGTATTTCGTGTCGCTTATTTTGTACCAAACGTAACGTCGATTGTTGCGGTTGCGATTGTTTTTACCGTTTTATTTAGCGAACAAGAAGCAGGGTTAGTGAACGCCACACTTAGCTTGTTTGGAATTTCGCCAGTAAGCTGGCAAACGTCTGAATGGGGAGCGAAAATTGCGATTGCGACGATGATTTTTTGGAGATGGGTTGGATATAACTCGATTATTTTCTTAGCAGGATTGCAAAGTATTCCGAAAGATCTTTATGAAGCAGCCGAGATTGACGGAGCGAAAAAATGGCAGCAGTTTCTTTTCATCACTGTGCCGATGTTAAAGCCGATTATCGTATTCGTCGTATTTACGGCAACGATCGGATCGCTACAAATTTTTGCGGAACCGCTTATTTTCGGCAGTGGATTTAGAGAAGAAAGCATGACGATCGTGTTGTACTTATGGAGAGAAGCGTTCTCGAATAACGCGTTCGGAACAGCATCTGCGACAGCCGTCTCGCTATTTTTACTCATCATTGTATTTACGACAATTAACTTTTTCGCGTCCAATCGTTTAGATAAATCGGGCAAGTAAAAACATGGAGGTGAATAAAGATGTTACGTAAAAAAGGATTTGTGAATAAAGTAACAATCCATGTGTTGTTAATTATCGGTGCGTTACTATCTGTTTTTCCGCTATACTGGATGTTTGTCATGGCGACGCAGCCGAACCATGTCATTAACAAATTACCACCAGCTGTTGTGCCGGGGGATAAGCTAGTAGAAAACTTTCGAAACGTATTAGAAAACGTAGACTTTTTCGGGGCGATGTGGAACTCTTTTGTTGTTGCTAGCTTAACGACGCTGGGGGTGTTATTCTTTAGTTCTTTAGCAGGCTTTGCATTTGCTAAGTTGCAGTTTAAAGGGCGAGAAAAGCTGTTTGCTGTCATTTTAATTACGATGATGATTCCGCCACAATTAGGATTAATCCCGCAATATTTCATTATTACAAAGTTAGGTTGGTTAAACGATTTAAAAGCAATTATCATTCCAGGTTTAGTGAATGCATTCGGTATTTTCTGGATGCGTCAATATATTAAAGATGCGATTCCTGATGAACTGATTGAAGCAGCAAAAATTGATGGATGCAGTATATTCCGTGTATATTGGAATATCGTTGTTCCTTCGATTTTACCAGCTTTTGCGACGCTTGGTATTTTAACATTTATGTTCGTATGGAACGATTTCTTATGGCCGTTAACTGTGTTAAGAGACGAGTCAAGCTACACGATTCAAATTGCTATTCGCGCTCTTCAAGACGCATACGTGAAAGACTATGGCATGATTTTATCGGGAACATTTTGGGCAACATTGCCTTTAGTCGTTGTATTTTTAATGTTTAATAAGTTGTTCATTTCAAGCTTGACGCAAGGATCGGTCAAACAATAGTGACATAGCCGCTAACTAAAGCGCATTCATTTTTAACAGAAAATTTATGTTATAATAAGGGCAAGATTGATGAAGGTAAGAAGGGATCGTATGAAAATTACCATTAAAGAAATTGCAAAATTAGCGGGTGTGTCACCAGGTACGGTATCAAAAGTATTAAATAACTATCATGATGTCGGTGAAGAGACAAAAAAAAGAGTGTTGGAAATTATGGAGCAGACCGGGTATGTGGCTGCTCGCATTCAAAAAGATACCGCTCATAAGTCGAGAGTAGTTGGTGTTATTTACGCCGGGGAAATCAACGCAGATTTTAACCATCCATTTTTTATTGAAGTGATGAACTCTTTCAAGAAAACAATGGGAATGTTCGGTTATGACCTCCTCTTCTTTTCAAACGAACAATTTGAAGAAGGGGAGGAAGACTATTACGAACGTTCGATGCGCTATAAAGTAGATGGAGTAATCATTATTAGTGGTGAAAAAGTGCAGCCATCTATTTATCGTTTAGATATGAGCGACATTCCATGTATCGGGATAGATATTCCCCTTGAAGGGAACCGTTCTGCGTACATTATGACAGATAACTATAAAATTTCTGCGAAAGTAGTAGAGCATTTTTACTTATGTGGCTATCGAAATATCGGCTACATTGGTGGTTTGCCGGGCGCGCAAGTGACAAAAATTCGCGAACAAGGATTTCGTAATACAATGAAGGAATTTGGGTTAACGATTCATGAAGAGTGGTTTGCCCAAGGGGATTTCTTTATGGAAAGTGGCTATGAGGCGATGAAAAAAATATTGCGCTCGTCATATTATCCTGAAGCGGTATTTGCAGCATCAGATTTAATGGCATTTGGTGCAATGAAGGCGGTGAAGGAACACGGGTTAAAAATACCTGAAGATATTGCGATCGTTGGGTGCGATGATATTGATGCATGCAATTATACCGATCCACCTTTAACTTCAGTTCGTCAAGATAAAGAGAAAATCGGACGGCTTGCTGCATATATGTTAAGGGATATTATACACCGCCAATTTCAGCCGAAAGCGGTTATGGTTGAACCGGAATTAATTATTCGTGAATCTTGTGGGAGCAATCGATTGTACGGGATGACATGAGAAACGGTTATCAGAAGATGTGTAGTAAGCAATTTAAAGCTTGTCTTTCCTTTCAAACTTTTAAATCGTTTGAGGATCGTTTTTGAAAGGATGACAAGCTAGTTTTTTATCTTTCTTGTATGGGGAGGATAGGCATTTGATGAAGGGAGTATTGTACGGGGGTGTGTTATTTTTGACTGTAGCGGGAATCATATTTCTCATTGACATCGAAGAAAAAAATATAATCGAGTCCCAAACTAATTCAGAATGGAATTTAGTTTGGGAGGATGAGTTTGATGGTGATCAATTAGACACGTCAAAATGGAACTATGATATCGGAAACGGGTTCACTACTGATGATGGAACATACGTATCTGGTTGGGGGAATCAAGAGTTACAATTCTATCAGAAAGAAAATGTAAGTGTCAAAGACGGAAAGTTAATCATTGAGGCTCGAAAAGAATCCGTTTCTGATGATCATGGAGTATATAATTACACATCTGGAAAAATTCATACAAAAGGAAAGTTTTCTCAGAAATACGGGAAATTCGAAGCGAAAATAAAGTTGCCGGAAGGAAAAGGATATTGGCCGGCATTTTGGATGATGCCAGAAAAAGATGTATATGGTGGCTGGGCAGCTTCAGGTGAAATCGATATAATGGAAGCTGGTGGCTCTAATCCAACGAAAATTGGAGGAGCGATTCACTACGGAAGTCAGTGGCCGAATAATACGTATACCGCGAAAGATTATCATTTTCCAGATGGACAAAGTATAACTGAATTTAATACTTATACCGTTGAATGGGAGCCAGGTGAAATTCGTTGGTATGTAAATGGACAATTGTTTCAAAAATTAAATAATTGGTACAGCATAAATAGTATGAATGGTGAAAAATTTACTTATCCAGCCCCGTTCGATCAACCTTTTTATCTCATATTGAATTTAGCTGTCGGTGGGTGGTATGATGGGGAGCCAGATAAGAACAATGTTTTTCCTGCAAGAATGGAAGTAGAGTATGTAAAGGTTTATGAAAAAGCGGAATATCACCATGCTTCTGATTCTTCATCCTGAATCTATACGATTCAGATAAATTTATAATTGTAAAAAGAGTATTGACTTGTCCTCGGGAAATCGATATAATGTAAGACGTAATTAAAAAACAGGGATTCCTGTTTTTTATTTTTGCATCTTATTCGACAAATTTCTACTTTTTCTGCATGTGCGGATGTAGTTTAGTGGTAAAACCTCAGCCACGAGCGATGCACCGTCGAGTAATCGGCGAGTTGCCTCGACGCATCCATCATCATCGAGTAAGCGAGCAGAGGAAGAGGCATGATCGGGCGTGGCAAATGATTATAGGTATAGTGAATTCTAACCGTGCGGGTGTAGTTTAGTGGTAAAACCTCAGCCACGAGCGATGCATCGTCGAGTAATCAGCGAGTTGCCTCGACGCATCCATCATCATCGAGTAAGCGAGCAGAGGAAGAGCCATGATCGGGCGTGGCAAATGATTATAGGTATAGTGAATTCTAACCGTGCGGGTGTAGTTTAGTGGTAAAACCTCAGCCTTCCAAGCTGATGTCGTGGGTTCGATTCCCATCACCCGCTCCATACATACGGGGACAACGCAGTGTTTCGTTTCGAAGATGAACGGGGCATTGCGTTTTTTTATTTCGCTTGCCCCGCATGCATTATTTAACGAGTTGTGTATGTGCTGTACCACCGTGAATTTGGATAAACATCTCTTTCATCGCTTGTAGCATTTGTTCGCATTGTGTTTCTGTAAATGATGGGAGAAAGTATACGATTTGAATTGCATGTGTTGTTTGTTCCGTAACCATCGTTCGCTTTGAGTCGACGATTGGACTGCCGAATGCCCCTTTAGCGTCTTTTGAGACAAGTTTTCGTTCAAAATTTGTCGTGCGATCATTGATGCCGATATATTCATCTGCTTGTGTACCGATCGTGACAACGATATCTCCTATAAGATGATCTCGGTCATAAATGCCGATCGGTAGTTTATAATATAAGGAAAAAAAGTTATTGACATCAGCAGCTGAATGAATGGATGGAATAAAAGTTTGCTTTTGTACGCGCCGAAGCAAACTTTCTGATGAAGGACGGTATCGGCTTGCATCTGTGCCAATTTGTTTAAATACAGATCGCCATTCTTTCACTTCCGGCCATTCAGCTAACGGAGTTTGTTCCATATCAAAATATAACAGTTCTTGAAATTGACGAAGTTTCCCCTTTAACATGCTAGGAGATGGACCGACGACGATGTGTTCATATGTAAGCACTCCGATTTTAAAATGGGAAATATGTTGTTTAATGCTGTCGCAAATGGTTAACATATCGTTCACTCCTTTTTCTTTACATTGTAACATAAACAAAGTGGGAAGGAGGGATGGGAGATGGACGTTGAAGCACTAAAGGAAGAAATCATTCAATATAGCCGAACGATCGGCATTGATAAAATCGGTTTTGCAAGTGCTGATCCGTTTTTTGAATTAAAAGAAAGGTTGCGTCAGCAGCAACAACTTGGCTATCAATCAGGATTTGAAGAGCCTGACATTGAAAAGCGGACAACCCCATCTTTATTGCTTCCAGAAGCACGTTCTATTATCGCTATCGCCCTTGCATATCCGTCGAAATTAAAAAATGCTCCACGAAGTACAAAAAAAGAGCGTCGTGGAATTTTTTGTCGAGCATCTTGGGGGCGAGATTACCACGTCATTTTGCGCGATCGGCTGCAAAAATTAGAGCAATTTATTTTAGAACGGGTGCCAGATGCAAAAGTGAAATCAATGGTTGATACAGGAGAATTGGCAGATCGTGCGGTAGCGGAACGGGCAGGGATCGGATGGAGTGGAAAAAACTGCTCGATTATTACACATGAATTTGGTTCATACGTTTATTTAGGTGAAATGATTACGAATATCCCATTTCCTCCGGATACGCCAATTGAAGACGAATGCGGGACGTGCACGCGCTGCATTGATGCTTGTCCGACAGGAGCGCTTGTACAAGGCGGACAGTTGAATGCCCAGCGGTGCATTGCCTTTTTAACGCAAACGAAAACGTTTATCCCTGATGAATTCCGAGATAAAATCGGAAACCGATTGTATGGGTGTGATACGTGTCAACTTGTTTGTCCGAAAAATAAAGGAAAAGACTTTCACTTCCATCCAGAGATGGAACCGGATCCAGAGGTTGTGAAGCCTTTATTAAAACCGCTTCTTCATATGACCAATCGTCAGTTTAAAGAAACATTTGGACATATATCTGGTGCATGGCGTGGAAAAAAACCGATTCAACGAAATGCGATCATTGCATTAGCCCACTATAAAGATGAAAGTGCAATTGATGATTTATTCACGTTGCTTCGAGAAGATTCACGCCCAGTCATTCGCGGAACGGCGGCATGGGCGCTTGGAAAAATCGGAAATCGTAAAGTTGTGCCGATGCTCCAACAAGCGAAACAACGCGAACAAGATGAAGAAGTTATTCGCGAAATCGACAAAGCGTTAGCGATGCTTGAAAACGTGTAGTTGTTTTTCGTCCGTTTATGACATAACGTAATAGAAAACGAAAAAGTGGGGAACGGAATGAGAAAACAACTGCACGATCTCCTTTATGAACGCATTCGTCATTTTTTTGTTAGCGACGTGTCTGATGAAGAAATGGAACGAAAAAGAAAGCTGTTAGCTAAGCGCAATGCAAAGCTTGTGAAATGTGAAGGAAAAGGTACAATTATCGAAAAAAAGCATATTGCTCCGTATACGTTTGTGCGTTATGTTGTTCACTTTCGTTTTTTCATTTGGCAAAGCGGATGGATGTATGTTGAGGAACAACAAGAGGTGCGCGAAGCTGTATTTGAGGGGCGGGAACTTGTTAGCCATCGCCTTGTTTTACCAACGATTGAAACAGAGCAAATCGAAAAGAAGGAAGAACGGGATGATGATGAACGCATCCGCTATACGTATGATCGACTAGCAGCAGTCCGGTATGCTGAAATATGGTGGAACGATTATAACCCCGCGTTTCATACATTTTCCGTGGATTGTACAAATTTTGTTTCACAATGTTTGCATGCGGGCGGCATTCCGATGATGGGCTATCCAAATAAAACAAAAGGATGGTGGACGCGCAAAAACGACTGGAGCTATACGTGGACGGTCGCACATGCGTTTCGTTGGTATTTAAGTGGATCGAAAACAGGCATTCAAGCTATTGAAAAAAAATCACCAGAACAGTTGTCTCTTGGTGATGTCATTTGTTATGATTTTCAAGGGGACGGGCGATTTGATCATACGACGATCGTCGTTGCCAAAGATAAACAAGGGATGCCGCTTGTGAATGCCCATACGTCCAATAGTCGCATGCGTTATTGGTCGTATGAAGATTCCACAGCTTATACGTCGAATATTCAATATAAGTTTTTTCATATTATTGATCATATATAGGAGTGAAGAGCGTGGGTTTACATGTTGTGTTGTACCAACCAGAAATTCCAGCAAACACAGGAAATATCGCGCGTACATGCGCGGCGACAGGAACGTCATTACATTTAATTCGACCGCTCGGATTTTCAACTGATGACAAAATGTTAAAGCGTGCCGGATTAGATTATTGGGAGTATGTTGACGTTCATTATTACGATTCATTACAAGAGCTTTTCGAAAAATATAAGGAAGGCCAATTTTTCTTTATTACGAAGTTTGGAGAAAAATATTACACATCGTTTGACTATAGCGATCAAACGAAAGACTACTTTTTCGTTTTTGGTCGCGAAACAAGCGGATTGCCGAAAGATTTAATTGAAAACAACATGGAACGTTGTTTGCGCATTCCGATGAATGAATACGTCCGTTCGCTCAATTTATCGAACACAGCTGCTATCCTCGTGTATGAAGCGTTAAGACAACAAAACTTTCCAAACGTATTTTAAGCGACTTTCGAATGAAAGTCGCTTAATTTTTTACTTCTGGCTTATCATTATATCCTGCTGTGAAGATCGCCGCCAAAAAGGCACCGATTACGCCAAGAACGAGAAGCGTCTTCATATACAATCTCCTCCCTTGATGAAGTGACAACAAATGTCCACGTTTTCATTATAGCTTAATTGCATGTCGGGATGAAAGTCATTCTTTCACGAATGATCCCGGACATCCTTGCATACATATGGTATTAATCACAATGCTAGATCACAACGGTGGAGGAGGTCCGTGTATGGACATTTTAAAAAAAATACAAAAATATAGAGAAGAAGAACAGAAGTTAAAGTGGGAAGGGACATTTGCGGAATATTTAGAAATCGTAAAAGAAAAGCCGTGGGTGGCTCAGTCTGCTCACTCTCGCGTTTACAATATGATTAAAGATGCTGGCATCGAAGAAGTAGATGGGAAGAAAAAATACAACTTCTTTAGCGGTCAATTATTCGGGCTTGAAGAAGCGTTAGAACGACTTGTGGAAGAATATTTTCACCCAGCCGCGAAGCGATTAGATGTTCGAAAGCGCATTTTGTTGTTAATGGGACCGGTAAGCGGTGGAAAATCAACGCTTGTAACGATGTTAAAGCGAGGGCTTGAGGCGTATTCATATACGGATCGTGGCGCCGTATACGCCATTAAAGGATGTCCGATGCATGAAGATCCGCTTCATTTAATTCCGCACAACTTGCGCGATGAGTTTTATAAAGAGTATGGCATTCGTATCGAAGGAAATTTGTCGCCATTAAATATGATGCGGCTTGAAAAAGAATATGGTGGGCGCATTGAAGATGTGATGGTCGAACGCATCTTTTTCTCAGAAGATAAGCGCGTTGGAATTGGGACGTTTAGCCCATCCGATCCGAAGTCGCAAGACATTGCTGATTTAACGGGAAGCATTGATTTTTCTACGATTGCTCAATATGGGTCAGAATCGGATCCGCGCGCATATCGCTTTGATGGAGAGTTAAACAAAGCAAATCGCGGCATTATGGAATTTCAAGAAATGTTGAAGTGCGATGAAAAGTTTTTATGGCATTTGCTTTCTTTAACGCAAGAAGGAAACTTTAAAGCAGGACGTTTTGCGCTTATTAGTGCCGATGAATTAATTGTTGCTCACACGAACGAAACAGAGTATCGTTCGTTTATTGCGAATAAAAAGAACGAGGCGCTTCATTCGCGTATTATCGTTATGCCAATTCCATATAACTTAAAAGTGTCAGAAGAGGAACGCATTTATGAAAAAATGATTCGTGAAAGCGATGTGGCGGACGTGCATATCGCCCCGCATACGCTCCGAGTGGCAGCGATGTTTACAATTTTAACGCGTTTGAAAGAGCCGAAACGTGGTGATATTGACCTTGTGAAAAAAATGCGCTTGTATGACGGTGAGCTTGTCGAAGGATTTAATGAAGTCGATGTAGAGGAATTGAAAAAAGAATACCCGGATGAAGGAATGAGCGGCATTGATCCACGCTATGTCATTAATCGCATTTCGTCTTGTATTATTCGGAAAGAAGTGCCGTCCATTAATGCGCTAGATGTATTACGGGCGTTGAAAGAAGGATTAGAGCATCACCCGTCTATTTCAAAAGAAGATCGGGAACGTTATTTAAACTTCATCTCGATTGCGCGAAAAGAATACGACGAAATTGCAAAGCGGGAAGTGCAAAAAGCGTTTGTTTATTCGTATGAAGAATCGGCAAAAACGTTGATGGACAATTACTTAGATAATGTAGAAGCATACTGCAACAAAGCGAAAATTCGCGATCCGTTAACGGGGGAAGAAATGAATCCAGATGAAAAGTTAATGCGATCGATTGAAGAACAAATCGGCATTTCAGAAAATGCGAAAAAGGCGTTTCGTGAAGAAATTTTAATTCGCATTTCGGCATATGCACGAAAAGGTCAGCGCTTTGATTATAATTCACATGAACGGTTACGCGAAGCCATTCAGAAAAAGCTGTTTGCTGATTTGAAAGACATCGTCAAAATTACGACATCAACAAAAACGCCGGATGAACAACAATTAAAGAAAATTAATGAAGTTGTCGCCCGTTTGATTGACGAGTACGGTTACAATTCCACTTCGGCAAATGAGTTGCTTCGTTATGTCGGAAGTTTGTTAAACAGATAAGCATGCCGCACTTGGCATGCTTTGTTTTATCATTTTAGAAAACAGGCTTGTCTAAAAGAAAGGGATTCGAGTAATTTTCGAAATCATTTGTCAATTTTTTTCGGTCGCTGCATAGGATAAAGTAACCAACCATTCATTCATTCATTCATCATTTTTAACAGCCAACATATTGTATGCAAGAAAAAGGGAAAGTGTGCATCATTATTTTACATGTAGGAGGGGAAAAAATGAGTAGAAACTTCGTTGTGTCAAAAGAAGATTGGTCCCTCCATCGAAAAGGCCACGATGATCAAAAACGGCACGAAGAAAAGGTAAAAGAAGCGATTAAAAATAATCTTGGCGATTTAATTACAGAAGAAAGCATTATTATGTCAAATGGTCGCGATGTCATAAAAATACCGATTCGTTCGTTAGATGAATATAAAATTCGTTATAATTATGACAAAAATAAACATGTCGGCCAAGGCGATGGGGACAGTCAAGTTGGCGATGTGATTGCGCGCGACGGTTCTGGCGACGGTCAAAAAGGACCAGGAAAAGGTCAAGGAGCAGGTGATCTAGCTGGGCAAGACTATTATGAAGCAGAAGTGTCTTTAATGGAGTTAGAAGAAGCTTTGTTTAGTCAATTGGAACTTCCAGATTTAAAGAAAAAGCAACACGCAGATCACGTTGTTCAACATATCGAATTTAATGATATTCGTCGAACAGGATTAATGGGAAATATTGATAAGAAAAAAACGATGATGGCTGCGTTTAAACGAAATGCATTAAGCGGTAATCCAAGCTTTTATCCAATTTATCCAGAAGATTTAAAATTTAAAACGTGGAATGAAGTCATTAAGCCAGATTCAAAAGCAGTTGTCATTGCGATGATGGATACGAGCGGATCGATGGGCGTATGGGAAAAGTATATGGCTAGAAGTTTCTTCTTTTGGATGACGCGTTTTTTAAGAACAAAATATGAAACGGTAGATATCGTTTTTATCGCTCATCATACCGAAGCAAAAGTTGTAACAGAAGAAGAATTTTTCACAAAAGGGGAAAGCGGTGGAACGATTTGTTCATCAGCGTATCGAAAGGCGCTTGAAGTCATTGAAACGACCTATTCACCGACGAAGTATAACATTTATCCATTTCATTTTTCCGATGGCGACAACTTAACATCCGATAACGCGCGCTGTGTGAAGCTCGTGCAAGAGTTAATGAAAGCATCGAATATGTTTGGATACGGGGAAGTAAATCAGTACAATCGCCATTCCACGCTTATGTCCGCATATAAGCATATTAAAGATGAAAAGTTTCGCTACTACATTTTGAAACAAAAGTCTGATGTACTGCAAGCGATGAGAAACTTTTTCCGAAAAGAAGAACAGAAAACGCTTGTTTAAACCCTTGTGTGATACAAGGTTTTTTTTTGCGAAAAAATAGTTGACAAACGGGTGGGGGTTTTGTAATATACTCATAGAGGTAATGGTAATAACTTATTTTTTACAATGAAATATACCCTTATGAGTATAGAGAGGTGAGGAAAATGAAACATATCTCCCCACAAGAACTAGAGCAACAATTAAAAGAGGGGCGTGCACTGAGCATTATTGACGTGCGCGAATATGAAGAAGTGGCGCATGGGAAAATTCCAGGCGCACGCCACATTCCGCTCGGCCAATTGCTTGAGCGAATGAATGAAATTGATAAAAATGAAGAGCATATTCTCGTTTGTCGCTCAGGAAATCGAAGTGGTATGGCTTGTCAATTGTTAGAAAGCTACGGATACCAAGTCGTGAATATGACGGGCGGTATGCTTGAATGGACAGGTGAGATCGAACGATAGGAGGGAATCGAATGAATGTAGATCTTGTCGTTGATGCGCGTGGGCTATCTTGTCCAATGCCGATCGTTCGCACGAAAAAGGCAATGGAACAGCTACAACCTGGCCAAGTGCTGGAAGTGCAAGCAACGGACAAAGGATCGCTTGCCGATATTCAAGGCTGGGCAAAAAACACAGGGCATCAATATATCGGCACGATTGAAGAAGGGGATGTACTCAAACATTACCTTCGCAAAGCGAATCCGACAGAAAGCAAAGAGGAAACGAAATATCCTCACGTTGTCGCGTTAGACGAATTGCAAAAGAAAGTAGAAAACAATGAACAAGTATTTATTTTAGACGTACGCGAGGAAGCGGAATATGTGTTTGGACATATTCCAGGAGCGTATCATATTCCGCTCGGACAGCTGTCCGAACGAATGAATGAATTAAATAAAGATGAGACGATTTACGTCATTTGCCGAACAGGCAATCGTAGCGATCTCGCTGCGCAACAATTAGCTGAAAAAGGATTCACACATGTATTTAACGTCATTCCGGGCATGACAGAATGGAAAGGAACAATGATTAAAGGAGGAAATGAACAATGAACAAACGTGTAGCAATTATTGCAGCAAATGGTGGATTATTCGATGCATACAAAGTATTTAACATTGCGACAGCAGCGGCAGCAACAGAAGCAGAAGTAGCGATTTTCTTTACATTCGAAGGATTAAATTTAATTCATAAAGAAGCGTATAAGCAATTGCCACTTCCAGAAGGAAAAGAACAAATTCAACAAGGATTTGCTCAAGCGAACGTTCCATCGATCCCTGAACTTGTAAGCATGGCTCAAGAAATGGGTGTGAAATTCATTGCTTGTCAAATGACAATGGATGTCATGGGATTAACAAAAGAACATTTTGTAGATGGCATCGATGTTGGTGGAGCTGTCACATTCCTCGATTTTGCGAAAGATGCTGACATTACGTTGACGTTCTAAGGAGGAAAAGCATGAAAGCAGATCTTGGACGTTCTAAGGAGGAAAAGCATGAAAGCAGATCTTGTCGTTGATGCAAAAGGGTTGGCGTGCCCAATGCCAATCGTTCGTACAAAAAAAGGAATGGATACACTACAATCAGGTCAAGTGTTAGAAATTCATGTGACGGATAAAGGAGCTAAAAACGATTTGTCCGCATGGGCAAAATCAGCGGGTCATGAAATGATTGACATGGCCGAAGAAGGCGACGTACTAAAATTTTGGATTCGTAAAGCGTGAGAAGCATCGGGCGTATGTCCCGATGCTTCATACAAGGAGTGAACTAGCATGGATATCGGCTTTATTGTGACGATTTTTCTCATTGGATTTATCGGTTCGTTTATTTCAGGAATGGTTGGAATTGGCGGATCGATCATTAAGTATCCGATGCTTCTTTACATTCCACCGTTGCTTGGCTACGCTGCATTTAGTGCTCATGAAGTATCCGGCATTAGCGCCATTCAAGTATTTTTCGCAACAATTGGAGGCGTTTGGGCGTATCGGAAAGGTGGATATTTAAACAAAACGTTAATTATTTACATGGGAACGAGCATTTTGCTCGGTAGTTTCATCGGCGGTTATGGTTCAAAATTAATGAGTGAAGGCGGCATTAATATCGTTTATGCAGCGTTGGCAACGATTGCGGCCGTTTTGATGTTCGTTCCGAAAAAAGAAATTGATAACATTCCACTCGATCAAGTGACATTTAATAAGTGGCTCGCTGCCGCATTAGCATTTATTGTCGGAGTGGGCGCTGGAATTGTTGGAGCTGCTGGTGCATTTATTCTTGTACCAATTATGCTCGTCGTACTAAAAATTCCAACACGTATGACGATTGCTACATCATTAGCTATTACGTTTATTTCATCAATTGGGGCAACAGTAGGAAAAATTACAACAGGGCAGTTCGAGTTTTGGACGGCATTGATTATGGTTGTTGCAAGTTTAATTGCTTCCCCGATCGGAGCAAACGTTGGTAAAAAGGTCAATACAAAAATATTGCAGTTTATTTTAGCTGCCCTCATCGTAGCAACAGCTATTAAAATTTGGTTGGACATTTTGTAAAAGATGTTGAAAAATTCATCCTTTATGTTATAATACTATTAGGGGTATATAAAATAGTGAACATAAAGGAGGAATGGTAATATGAAACAAGTAACGGTATATACGACGACGACATGTCCATATTGTACATTGCTAAAGAACTTTTTAGCTGAACGAGGCATTCCTTTTAGAGAAGTGAACTTGCATCAACATCCTGAAGCTGTTGACTACGTTGTTCGCTCGACTGGACAAATGGGCGTGCCACAGACAGAAATTAACGGACGATGGGTCGTTGGATTTGATCCGCAACGAATTATGCAATTGTTACAACAATAATTTTTTTACTTATATAAATACCCTATAAGGTATAAGGAGAGGTGGATATTACATGGCAGTATATGCATTAACAGCACAACAAATCAATGAGATGATTGTTAATAAGGAACCATTTTTCTTATTCGATGTTCGCAATGAATCAGATTTTGCAGATTGGAAAATTGAAGGAGATCACATTGAATATTTAAACGTTCCTTATTTTGAATTAATTGATGGCGTTGAGCCTGTGTTAGAACGTTTACCGAAAGATAAAAAAATCGTCGTTGTTTGTGCAAAAGAAGGGTCTTCGATGATGGTCGCTGACATGCTTGCTGAAAAAGGTTTCGAAGTATTTTATTTAAAAGGCGGCATGAAAGCATGGAGTGAATATTTATATCCAGTTGTTGTATACGAAGATGAAAATATGAAAGTATATCAATTTATTCGTGTTGGTAAAGGTTGCCTTTCTTATATGGTCGTATCGGGCAAAGAAGCGCTTATCGTTGATCCATCTCGATTTATTGATGTATATAAGGAAGTGGCGCAAAACGAAAACGTAACGATTACACATATCGTCGACTCTCATTTACATGCCGATCACATTTCTGGCGGATATGAATTAGCAAAACAAACAGGAGCGAAATATTATTTAATGAAGAGTGAAGGTGCGGTATTTGAATTTGAGCCGTTAGAAAATCATGATCGCATCGAATTTGAAAAAGTAAGCCTAGAAGTATTAGCAATTAAAACGCCAGGTCATACCCCAGGTAGTGTATCATTTTTCGTAAACAATAAATTGCTCTTCTCTGGTGATACGATTTTCGTAAGCGGTCTTGGTCGACCAGATCTTGGCGGAAAAGCGCGCGAGTGGGCAAAAGATTTATACGATACAGTGTATAACAAAGTAGCACAAATTGCTGATGATGTTATTGTCCTTCCTGCTCACTATGCAAACTTTGATCAAGAAGTGAATGAGCAAGGATATATCGGGAATACGTTAGGAAACATTCGCCAAATGAACGAAATAATGCAAGGTAAAACGGAAGAGGAGTTCGTTGAACATGTGGCGCAATCCGCTTCTTCTGAAACACCACCGAACTTTGAAGACATTATTGCCATCAATCGTGGTGTGAAAGATGCAACGCCAGAGCAACAACAAGAACTTGAAATCGGTCCGAACCGTTGCGCTGTTCATCATACACATTAAAAAGGAATTTTATTCAACCTCGCTATGTGCGAGGTTTTTTCGATTTTGTGAAACTTTTTGGACACAATAGTCGTATATAACGTATGTGGAGGTACTCTCTTTCATTTTCGGCTATTTTTCATTAAAATATAAAATAACGGAGGGATGATATTATGTTTTTTCACCCAATGGATTTCCTTATTTTAATTGCTTTCGCTGTGTCGATTTGGGCGCAATTTAAAGTGAAAGGAAACTTTAGCAAGTGGTCAGATGTACCTGCTTCCTCTGGATTGACGGGAGCAGAAGTGGCGCGTCTCATTTTAGATCGCAATGGATTATACGATGTGCCAGTGGAACTTGTTCCAGGTACGTTGACAGATCATTACGATCCAATTGCTCGCGCTGTTCGTTTATCAGAGCCGGTTTACTATGGCCGCTCGATTGCAGCTGTATCGGTAGCTGCCCATGAAGTAGGGCATGCGGTGCAACATCAACAAGCATATGGTGCGCTCGTTTTACGCCATCGTATGTTCCCAATTGTAAATTTGACATCTGGAATGGCTCCATTCCTTCTTCTTGGCGGGTTTTTATTGCAACAGTTTTCGTTAATTGGTTTAGGGATTATTTTGTTCTCGTTTGCCGTAGCGTTTCAAGTCATTACGCTACCTGTTGAGTTTAATGCAAGTTCACGTGCAAAAGATTTTATGATCGCAGAAGGTATTATTCGCAATGAAGAAGAACGTGGGGTAAATAAAGTATTAAATGCCGCGGCATTAACGTATGTTGCTGCAGCGCTTATTTCGGTGTTAGAATTAATTAAGTATGTACTTATTTTTGTGCAAGGAAATAATGAAGATTAATAAATAGGAGGTGGCATCCGCACGCATGTATGCGTGCGGACGTTCGTTGGACATATTTAGTTTATGGATGATTGTTTTTCTTATTGGGCTTACCGGTTTTTTTGTCGCTTCGGAATTTGCGATTGTAAAAGTGCGCTCATCGCGCATTGATCAACTGATTGAAGAAGGTAACAAAAAAGCGGTGGCAGCAAAGCATGTCATCACTCATTTAGATGAGTATTTATCAGCAAATCAACTTGGAATTACGATGACCTCACTCGGCCTTGGTTGGCTCGGAGAACCGACGGTAGAACGGGCGCTTCGTCCGCTTTTTGACGAGTTTCATGTCTCGCCATCATTTGCCCACGGTGCTTCTTTTATTGTCGCATTTGCGACGATTACGTTTATTCATGTCGTTGTCGGTGAATTAGCACCGAAGACGATTGCGATTCAAAAGGCCGAAACAATTACGTTATGGACGGCGCGCCCACTCATGTTGTTTTATCGCGTCATGTATCCGTTTATTTGGTTGTTAAATGGGTCTGCGCGTTTAGTCGTTCGTTTATTTGGTTTTCAGCTATCTAACGAACAAGAATTGGCTCATTCTGAGGAAGAGTTGCGTCTTCTGTTATCGGCTAGTTATAAAAACGGAGAAATTAATCATACAGAATATAAGTATGTGAATAACATTTTCCGTTTTGACGATCGTGTCGCAAAAGAAATTATGGTTCCACGCAAAGAAATTGTTGCGTTAGATGTCAATGATTCGATGGAACATGTATTGCAAACAATCCGTGAAGAAAAATATACACGTTATCCTGTTATTGATGGCGATAAAGATCATATTCTCGGATTAATAAATGTAAAAGAGTTGTTTACGGACCTTGTTGTAAACTGTCAACAGCGAAGGGAACTGCGTGAATATATACGCCCAATTATTCAAGTGATTGAAACGATTCCTATCCAAGATTTACTTGTGAAAATGCAAAAAGAGCGCATTCATATGGCAATTTTAGTTGATGAGTACGGAGGGACATCCGGTTTAGTCACAGTTGAAGACATTTTGGAAGAAATTGTCGGAGAAATTCGAGATGAGTTCGATACAGATGAGACTCCGCTTATTCAAACGATTGATGAAAATCGAACAATTGTGGATGGGAAAGTGCTCATTAGTGAAATTAATGATTTATTCGGCTTAGAAATTGATGATACAGACGTTGATACAATCGGGGGATGGATGTTAACAGAACGTTACAACATTCGTCCAGGAGAGCAAATTGAGTGTGGTGACTATACGTTTACAGTCATTCAATTAGACGGTCATCATGTGAAAAAAATTGAAGTGACACGTCGCCCTCGAGCAGTAGATGTAGTGACGGATATGAACGAAGAGGCTGCGTTATAGGAACGCGCCTCTTTTTATATTGCCGAAAATCGCTTCATCAGGTAGGACAGAACAGGTGATCGGATCGTTTGTAAACGGGTGTGGAAAAGAAAGTGAGATCGCGTGTAACGCTTGTCGATCGATCCACGGTTTTCCCCCATATAACGTATCCCCAACTAATGGATGTCCGATATAGCTCATATGGACGCGAATTTGATGTGTTTTTCCTGTATCAAGCGTCAAACGAACGAGCGACACATTTTTTTGTTTGTCATATTGGAGACGTTCATAGTGAGTAATTGCTCTCTCTCCTGTTTTCGATACGCGACGTCTCGTTGGATGATGACGATCGCGACCGATTGGAGCTTTAATCGTTCCTTTTTTTTGTTTCACATATCCATGAACGAGTGCAACGTATGTGCGATGAATCGTTCGTTCCGCTAAATATTTATCGAGTACAGCGCCAGCAAGCGCATGTTTAGCAAATAAAATGGCGCCGCTCGTATCGCGATCAAGGCGATGAATATGTCGGACTTTGCTATAAATTCCTTCACATTGAAAGTGAAATGCGACCGCATTTGCTAACGTATTTGTTTGGTTTGGCTGCGCCGGATGGACGTCCATATGTGCGGGTTTGTTAATGACGAGCACATGATCGTCTTCAAACAAAATATGAAGCGGGAAGTATGTTGGCATCGGTTCAATCGTTTCGTCTTTTATATGTACCCCAATATGATCGTTTAGTGAAATGATTGTGTGTAAAGGAACAGTTTTCTTATTTACTGTCACTCCTTTTGTCATTCGCCATTCATGCAACATTTTTTTAGGAACGAACCATTTTGTTTGGAATGCTTGTTCAAGCGATAGGCCAACCCATGATGATGGCGCTTCAAGCATCAGCCAATTTCCTTTTTTCTGTACATTCATTCGCCTCACTCTTTCTATACAATAAATTACCAACACCATAAAGTGAGTTGATATGTTACAATTTCGTTATAGATTAGGAAATGAAATGGAAAAAGGTGAGATCAATTGAAAACCGTCTATGTTGCTACGGAAGAGCAAAAGCAATATATTCAATCGCTTATTGAGCAATTTTATACATGTATTTTTCCAAAATATTTCACAGATCATGAAATTGAAACATTTCAATCGCTTGGTATATTACAGTTTCAATCTTCCACATACGATGGAACGTTAAAAGAGGCGTTTGAGATTATTTCTGCATTACAATCGTTACAAGCGATTATTGAATTTGCTTCGTTCCATCGCGTTTCTTACTACAATCATTTGTTCCAACGCAATGTAGAGCAATTAGCGCGACACGGAATAAGCTTCCCGCTTACACCTGAACATTTTTTACACGAAAAAGATCATTACGTGAGCATATATATGAAACCTGCTCATTCTTGGGTGATGTAAAAAAGCCTTCACGACGAAGGCTTTTATTTTGTTTGTTCAAACCATTTTCGAAATACGTCTTCTTCATAATATCCTTCAATACGTGCGACTTCTTTCCCATTTTTAAATCGGACAATTGTTGGTGTCGCTTCAATGTCGTATTCATCCCATCCTTCTTCAAATTCAAGGAGGTTAAATTGCTTTAAGTCGATGCCCATTTCTTTCGTTAACGGCACAACGATTGGCGTTGTTTTTTTACAAAATTCACACGTTGAGCTGTAAAAGTAAACGGTCATCGTTTCTTTATTGTTTAACGCTTCTCTTAATTCGTCAGGTAAAATAATGTTTTGATAATTCGGATCGTCAAGAAGGTCGATCGTGGCTGGATGTAGCTCTTCTTTCCCAAACGGGTTTCCTTCCGCTTTTTGTTTTTGCGTATATGATGTAATCCAAGCAAGTGCGCCGAATAAAACGATAATGATACCGCCGAAAATAAGTAATTTTTTCATTCTTCTTTCCCTTCTTTCTCCATTTTTATAAGACGATAGCTTATGACGCTAATGAAAATAAAAGCAACAAGTGCTAAAAAGGGAATCGTAATAAACCCGAGCCAGTTAATATACTGTCCTGTACACGGTGCAATACCGCATGATGGAGCAGTATTTCGGAAAAATGTCACTTTTTGAATGAGATAATGATAAGAAGAAATCATGCCACCGACAACAGATAGCATAAGCGTATAACGAGCGATCTCAAACTCTTTGCGCACAAAAGCCATGCCAAGCAAAAATACTTGCGGGTACATGAAAATACGCTGATACCAACAAAGTTCACATGGGATAAACTTCAGCACCTCAGAAAAATAAAGGCTGCCAAGCGTAGCGATGAGTGCAACGATCCAAGCGGCTAACAAATGATTTTCTCTCTGCGCCATGATTCCACCTTCTTATTTTTACTCTTTGTTCATTATAGTACATCGAAAGAAATGATGTAAATTGCGACGATATTTTACTTACATAATGAACAGGCGAACGTGCACAATAAAAAGCGAAAGGGGAGGATCATATTGAATCATACAGTTGAATCGATTATGACGCGCCAAGTGGCGACGGTCACACCAGATCAATCTGTTCAAGAGGCAGCACAATTAATGAATGAACATAATGTTGGCGCTATTCCTGTTGTTGAAAATGGAAAAGTAAAAGGGATCATTACGGACCGTGACATTACCCTTCGTACGACGGCGCAAGGATTAACCCCTTCGACGCCTGTTTCACAAGTAATGACAAGCGATGTCGTCACAGGTGCACCAAACATGAGCGTTGATGAAGCAGCGAAAGTAATGGCCAAAAATCAAATTCGCCGCTTACCGATCGTACAAAATAATGCGCTTTGTGGCATTGTTGCTTTAGGTGATATTGCCACAAACCAAGCATACGATGAAGCGGCAGAGCAAGCGTTATCCGAGATTTCTGAACCTTCATATCATTAAACAAGAAAGGGGCTTCTTTATAAGGAGCTCCTTTTTGTTCAAAAAAGGAATTTGTATAAAAAAGCGAGAATAAGTTACAATGAGCAACGGAGGTAGCGTCAAAAATTCTATGAAAAGTGCCGATGAGCGACTTGTTGAAGGAAAATAAAGGGGATGGTGAAATCGGATTCGCCCTTGACCAACACTCGCCAAAGGGAAGAAAGGGTCAGTAAGGGCAAGGACAGGAAGAAAGGGCATAAGAAAGCACCACTTTTTTCACGGCATCAAACATAAAAAACAAGTAATGCCAGCGCCCCTTGACGCGAATATACGTCTTGTCGCCACAAAAAGAGCCGGACAGTTCGTACGGAAAATGATCAACAAAAGGCTTGATGATCCGCGCGACGCTAGGGGCATAGTTGATGACGGTCTGATGGGAAATCGGCAACCCATGGACGTCTTTCATGATACTCGCCGTTTTTCGGGCGGAGAGCCCATAGTTGACGTGATACGTCAAAATGATCCCTAGGGTGTGCGAGGAAACAGAAAGACGTGATACATCCACCCTTGTTTTCACCGGCGACGACGGTGCCAATGGCTGAAAATCAAAGAGGAACTCACGATAAATGTACCGCACTTTAAAGGCGTGCGGTGCGTGTTGGAACTTTTCTTTCTCCCGAGATGTCATCCGCCGCAAGTTCGCTTGGTAAAATGAACAATCATCGTTTTTACATTTGTGGATGTGATAATCTTTACGCTCTTTGATTTTTTCAAGTGTCTTTAGACAATGATTTGATATTGGGTCTTGATTATTTCAAACAAATACGCTAATAATTGAGGTAACAAGCTTGTCACTCCTTTTTGTTTGGGTGGTTATGTGTGTGGTTACCTCAATCATACCGCAAACAACAGGGGTGGCAAGCTTTTTTATCATTCATTGCGCAAAATCAACAAAAAATCGGGGTACGTCTTTAAAACTTTTGACAGTACCGCAACGGATATGGAGGGATACACATGACTTGGAAAATGATATATGAACGTTGGAAAGAAGCGCAATTAGATGAAGAACTTCGTGCGCATTTGGAGCAACTAGAGCAAGATGAAAAGCTGTTAGAAGACTGCTTTTATAAGACGTTAGAGTTCGGTACAGGAGGAATGCGAGGGGAAATTGGACCGGGGACGAATCGAATGAACATATATACTGTACGGAAAGCATCGGCAGGACTCGCTCGATACATTGCGTCGTTCGGTGAGGAAGCAAAAAAACGTGGGGTGGTCATCGCATACGATTCGCGTCATAAATCGCAACAGTTTGCGATGGAATCCGCAAAAACGCTTGCGACCTACGGGATTCAAACGTACGTGTTTGATGAGCTTCGTCCGACGCCAGAACTTTCATTTGCTGTACGACATTTACGTGCCTTTTCGGGTATTGTCATTACCGCAAGCCACAATCCACCGGAGTATAACGGGTATAAAGTATATGGGGAAGATGGGGCACAGTTGCCGCCACATATTGCAGATGTCGTCATTGAGCACGTCGATGCGATTGAAAATGAATGGGAGCTTGAGATTGAGCAAGAAGACGTATTAAAAGTAAAAGGGCTCATTCAAATCATCGGAGCGGAGATTGATGAGGCATACATACAAAAATTAAAGACGATTTCTCTTTCCCCACAACTCGCTCATGAAGTTGATGTAAAAGTTGTATTTACACCGCTTCATGGCACAGCAAATAAACTCGTTCAACGAGGATTGAAGGAATTTGGTTATAAAAATGTGTTTGTAGTAAAAGAACAAGAGCAACCTGATCCGAACTTTTCAACGGTAAAATCACCGAACCCAGAAGAACATGCCGCGTTTGAATTAGCGATTCAGCTTGGAAAACAAGTGGATGCGGACGTGTTGATTGCAACAGATCCTGATGCTGACCGTTTAGGGATTGCGGTAAAAAATGAAAAAGGGGAATACGTCGTTTTAACGGGCAATCAAACAGGTGGATTATTGCTTCATTACATTCTTTCGCAAAAGAAAGAAAAAGGGATATTACCGCCAAACGGGATTGTATTTAAAACGATCGTAACGTCTGAATTTGGTCGCGCCATTGCCGAGTCGTTCGATATAAAAACGATGGATACGTTAACAGGATTTAAGTTTATCGGTGAAAAAATTAAACAATATGAACAAACAGGGGAGTACGTATTCCAGTTTGGTTACGAAGAAAGTTACGGCTATTTAATCGGTGATTTTGCGCGTGATAAAGATGCGATTCAAGCCGCCGTTTTAGCTGTTGAAGTGTGCGCGCTTTATAAAAAACGAGGATTATCTTTATACGAAGCGCTTATGCAACTATTTGAGCAATATGGATATTATCAAGAAGGATTACGTTCACTTACGCTCAAAGGAAAAGAAGGGGCAGAGCGGATCGAAGCGTTATTAGCGACGTTCCGTCATGAACCGCCAACAGTTGTCGGAAAGCAACGTGTCGTTATTCGCGAAGACTATAAAGCGAGCGAACGAGTATATGTGGATACAGGAAAAAAAGAAACGATTCATTTGCCAAAGTCGAACGTATTAAAATATGTACTTGAAGATGGATCTTGGTTTTGCGCGCGTCCATCTGGCACAGAGCCGAAAATGAAATTTTATTTTGGAGTGAAAGGGCGAACGTTGACGGAAGCAAAACTACAACTAGAGCAATTAGAAACAGCGGTCATGGAGCGAGTATATATGTTAACAACTGATAAGGCGTAATGCCTTATCAGTTGTTTTTGAATGACTTTAATAATCATATTGCATCGTCAGAGTTGCCTCTTGTTCATACACGTCTAACGCGTGATCGATGTAACGTAACAATGCATTTAGTCGCTTTTGGACGACGGTGTAATCTTTTTCGAAATTATATGCATGAAGAAACTGTTCAATTTTTTTTGAAAGTAAATCGTCTTTTGTGCGTACCATAAGAATGAGTAAATGATCCCATTCCGATCGGTACGTATAATAAAGCGCTTTATCGTAATCAGCTGTATGCAACGCAAACCCTCCTTATCGTGAGGAGCTATATGTAGTTTATGAAAAAACGGCCGTTTTTTTCGCTGTAAATGTTGTGCGATTTGGCAGAGGAGAGTTGGGCATGGAGAGGTATATCGCGTATTATGAATCGCCAATTGGTTGGTTACAAATGATTGGAACAGATGAAAGCATAGAGCGCATAGATGTTGTGGAACAATGTAGAGAGAGAAATATTCCAACTAGCTTTATGCCATGGATAGAGGAGCTTGAACAATACTTTCAAAAGAAACGGACATCGTTTTCGATTCCGTTAAAGCTCGTGGGAACCCCGTTTCAAATTCGCGTGTGGGAAGCGTTGCAAACGATTCCTTATGGACAAACGGTTTCGTATGCTCATATTGCAAAAGAAATTGGACGTCCGAAGGCAGTACGAGCAGTTGGAAATGCTGTCGGCAGCAACCCATTCACGATCGTTATCCCTTGTCATCGCGTCGTGCGTACAGACGGTGGAATTGGCGGGTATGCGTGGGGGATAGAAAGAAAAAAATGGTTGCTTGAGCATGAAACGCGCTGAATGATCAGCGCGTTTGACCAAGTAGCCATTTGGCGTACGGTGAATTGGCTGGTAAAATGACGACCGTATCTTCGCCAATGGTCGTTTTATAAGACTCGAGCGTACGGTAAAACGAATAAAATTCAGGATCTCTTGCGAATGTTTCGTTATAAATGCGCGCAGCTTCTTGTTCACCTGCGGCACGAATGCGTTCTGCATCTGCTTGCGCTTTGGCCAGCATTTCTTTCACTTCGCGGTCTGTTTGGGCGATAATGCGTTGCTTTTGGGCATCTCCCATTGACAAATATTCTTGCGCTTTTGATTCGCGTTCGGAAATCATTCGTTTGTAAACAGACTGTTCGTTTTCTTTTGGTAAGTCAATGCGTTTTAAGCGCACATCAACGACACGAATGCCGTAACGGTCTTGTTGTAACAGCTCGTTTACTTTCGCTGTTACTTCATCGTTTAAACTGCCGCGCGATGACTTTTCATCGTTAATAATTTCATCATAGTTTAACCGTCCAAGCTCGGTGCGCACAATGGAGAAAATAAATTCATCCATTTTTGATTCTGCATTTTCTAATGTGCGGGCATTTTGAATCATTTCTTTCGGATTGGTAATTTCCCAAATGGCGTAATGGTTGACGAGAATCCGCTTTTTATCTTTTGTATTAATTTCTGCTTCGGCTACGTCGTAAAAAATTTGTGCTTTTGGCAACGATGTGATGGTTTGAATAAATGGAATTTTCAAACGTAATCCCGGCGTTTGGTCGATGCGCACAATTTCACCAAATTGGCGGACAACTTTATACTCGTTTTCATGAACGATATATACGTTTGTTAAGGCGATAACAAATAAAACAAGTCCAATGCCGCCACCGATGATAAAACGAAACCATTTCGTTGGAAGCTTATCTTTAAAAGAAAGGATATTTTGATCGTCTTGAAAATTTGTCATTCGTTACCACTTCCTTTCTCTGTCTTTTTCTCTGTCGTTTGTTTTTCGATCGGTTGAATTGGTAAATATTTCAGTGTATTCCCATCGTCATTCATAATGTAAATGCGCGTGTATGGCAACACTTGTTCAAGCGTTTCGATCATTAGTCGTTGCTTTGTAATGTCTTTTGCGTTTTTATATTCTTCATACAAGGCGTTAAATTTTGCGACATCTCCATATGCTTTTTCAATGCGTGCCACTTTATCAGCTTCCGCTTGGGAAATTAATGCATCTTTTTCCCCTTCGGCTTCTTTCGTTCGTTTATTTCGGTATTTATTTGCTTCGTTAATTTTCGTGTTCATCGTTTCACGTGCATCTGTGACGTTTGTAAATGCTTTGCGTACTTCGTCATTTGGCAAATCAACATCTTGTAACTTCACAGCTAAAATAGAAATGCCGATATCGTATTTTTTCATTAATGCGGTGAGCGATTCGCGCACATCGGCTTCGATTTTTGCCTTTCCTGACGTCAAGGCATCGTCGATTTTTGAACTACCGATGACGCTGCGCAAGGAGGCAGATGTCGCATTGTATAAAATTTGTTCCGGTTCGTATGAACGGTAAAGAAATTTCGCAGGATCGGTAATTTTCCATTGGACGACCATATCGGCAAGCACAATATTTTCATCACCTGTAATCATTTTTGTGTCGGCTTGGTTTGTCGCGACGACTTTTCCATTTTCTTCTTTGTATCCGAATTGTAAACTAAACGTTTCTCGCGATAACGTTTCGACTGTCTGAATCGGCCAAGGGAGTTTAAAATGTAGCCCTGGTGTTGTGACTTCCTCATCAATTTTCCCAAAAGTTAAAATAATGGCTTGTTCCGACTCATCAACGGTGTACCATGACGTTAAGGCAACGACGAGAAGAAAAATGCCCAAAATGGTACCGATGATGATGCCGATAAAAGAACGATTTTTCATATAAACCCACCTTTCTTGTTATTTATATGTATGTACGGAAAAAACAGAAAAAAGTTTCAATAAAAAGCTACTGATGTGCTAGACGAGACGAAGTAAGTTGACGAGCTCGACGGATGGCGGTGATCAGAAACGAGGGCATGTTGTCTTGCGCATGTTGTTTCTCTGGATGCAGCTCGGCATGAACGATATCCCATTCCTTCCCCGCATACGCAAACAACGGCGTAAAACCGTCAAATCCTTTATACGTTCGACTCACTCCTTCTTTTTTCGTATCCGAGTTGTCAAATGGGGAGCCATCTACATCAAGTGGGAGCCATGTCGTCTTCCCTTTCGTCCAGCAAGGAGCCAAGGTGGCGTGTTGTCGAACCAACAGACGCATCAATTCCTCCCAAATGATTGCTTCGGTCATCGGAAGACAAGCGAGCTGATCGAGCCGCTGTCTCAACGTCGGGGAGGAAGGCACGTGCCGAATGCCCATCGATGTCGAAAAGATATCATCATGACGATGTGCTTCGATATGATCAAAATCCGTTTTTCCTGTGGCAAGCCGATCATCGAGCGAATGAATGTACACATCTCGACGAACCGTTGGAAGCCGAAGGGCGTTTACTCGTTTATCCCGTTTCGTTTGATGGAGCAAGTAGCCAACGAGAGCAAGCCCCGCACTTTGGGGAATGGCTTCATTTGTCAACACAAACCAAATCGGGAAATCTTTCATCGTATTCACCTACTTGATGAAGAGTCATTCATGTCGTTTTCCCTTGTCGTATCAACGGTTTGCGACGATTGTAAAGATTTTTTGTCACGGATTCAGGTATCATTTACCATTATAGAACGTTTTAAGAACACAGGTAAAATTTTAATTAAATAACTGCTTTGACACAAGTTTTATGTAATTACTGAGCAGAGAAAAAGAAAAAAGTTTACATAAAATGTAAACTTTTTGTTGGTTACTCACTCAGTAGCTCATATATATTTTCGTTGTACGTTTCTTCCGTCGTATGTGAATAGTGTCGGTTTGTTTTCGATCACTGTTTCGATATGAATCGCACGTCCCCAAAGTTGATAAATGTAAGGAAGCACTTTTTCTAAATATTTCACGTCTAGTTCAATGCCTTCATACCAATGTTTTAAATATAGTTCTCCGTTGCGCATGTAGTCGCCATCGTTGACTGTAATGTATGGAAAACCGCCGTTTACGCGCATGTTCACAAGTTGATCGCGTACATGTTCCCAATGTTTATCAACAATTTTGTAGTCTTTTCCTTGTTTTTGGAATAAATACATATCTTCACGCATGACGAGTTCTTTCGTTAAATAGTTGCGCAAAAAAGAAATGTCAGATTCTAATTCGCGTACTTCAAATATTTTTGCGCGTCCTGAACCAGGTTTGACTCCGAGCTTTTTCATTTCTTCCGTCGGATTGTCCCAACGTTTTTCGATATCTTCAAAAATTTTCAGTCCTAAATAGTATGGATTAATGCCTGTACGTGAAGGTTGCACAACGCCTGCATTTAATTTCGCAAATTCAATCGCTTCATCGCTCGTTAAATCCATTTCGCGTAAAATACGTTGATGCCAGTACGTCGCCCATCCTTCGTTCATAATTTTCGTTTCGAGCTGAGGCCAAAAATAAAGCATTTCTTCTCGCATCATCGTTAAAATGTCGCGCTGCCATTCATCGAGTTCACGGCTATATTCTTCAATAAAAAGCAACAAATCTTTCTCAGGATGTGGAGGAAACTTTCTTCTTTTTTTTCGAGCAGGCGTTGTTTTTTTCTTTTCATCAAGAGACCATAAGTCGTCATACGGAGAAGGTTTTGGCGTTTCATTATCGTCTTCGTATACTTCCGTATCAGCAATCGTCCATGAAAGCTTCGGGCGAAGGAGTGACGGATCAATATGCTCTTGAATAGCTAATACAGCGTCTAAAAACTTTTCGACTTCTTGTTTCCCGTATTCGTGCTCGTAATGCTTTATTCGTTCGGCTGTTGCCGCCATGCTTTCAACCATGTCTCGTTTTGTGTTGCTAAAGCGAACGTTATTTTTAAAAAAGTCGCTATGGGCAAGTACGTGTGCGACAATTAATTTATTTTGAATAAGCGTATTTGTATTTAATAAAAATGCGTAGCACGGATCGGAGTTAATGACAAGTTCGTAAATTTTACTTAATCCGAGATCGTAATGGAGCTTCATTTTATGAAATTGTTTGCCGAAGCTCCAATGGGAAAAGCGTGTCGGCATACCGTATGCTCCAAATGTGTAAATAATATCAGCTGGACAAATTTCATAACGCATTTCATAAAAATCGAGTCCAAACCCTTCTGCAATTTCTGTAATTTCCGCAATCGCTTTTTCTAATGCTTTTTGTTCATCTCGTTTCATCGCGCTCCCTCCTTATGACAATGTATGAACGAGCGCGTCATTTGATACGTCAGGAATAATTCATTGACTTTATATTTTCTTTCGTATATATTTAACTATGTTAAATATTTATATCGTTAAAAAAGGTGGAGTGTGTATGGGACAAACGCCGTTTCCTACGCTTGTTGAGCGATTAGAGCATGCGTTTTCGTTAGCCGTTCGCAAACTGGCAGCTGATTTAGCGAAAGAAGAGATTGGCTTAACGAAACCGCAGTTTTTTATTTTAAATTTGCTGTCAAAGCGTGAAAAATGCACAGTGAGCGAATTGGCGGATGAAATGTTTGTCAAACCGAGCGCGATTACAACGATGATCGATCGCTTATATAAAAGCGGATTTGTCTTGCGCGAACGGGATGAGGAAGATCGTCGCGTTGTGTATGTACAGTTGTCTGAAAAGGGGAGAGAAATACTTGAACATGCGCGGGCGGAGCGAAGAAAAATTATTGAACGTTATCTAAAACAATTGCAACCCGATGAGCTTGAACAATTTGTCTGTACGATCGAAAAAATTGTTGCGACAAATGAAAAAGAGGAGAAGTGATACACATGAAAGAACAGGCCGCGATACAAGCGAGCATGGCCGATATACAACAAAAGCGGGGTATTTTAATTACAGGACTACTTGTTGCGATGTTGTTCGGGGCACTCGATGGAACAATTGTTGGAACAGCGTTGCCGCGCATTGTCGGGGAACTTGGTGGACTAAGTATGATGGCATGGCTCACAACAGCGTACATGCTCACGTCAACAACGATTGTCCCAATTGCCGGCAAGCTTGCTGATTTGTTTGGAAGAAAGTCGATTTATGTTACAGGATTAGCGATTTTTATTATTGGTTCAGCGCTATGTGGCATGGCGGATACGATGACCCAGCTTATTATTTTCCGCGCCATTCAAGGAATTGGTGGTGGCATTATGATGCCGATGGCGATGATTGTCATTGGCGATTTATTTACGGGGGCAGAGCGTGCAAAATGGCAAGGTGTGTTTGGCGGTGTATTCGGATTAGCGTCTATTCTTGGCCCGCAAGTCGGTGGATGGATTGTTGATTCGTTAAATTGGCGTTGGGTGTTTTATATTAACCTTCCCGTCGGCATATTAGCCATTGTTCTCATTTCTCTTGGTTTGCATAATCATCGTACGGCTGAGCGTGTAAAACTTGATTTGGCGGGCATGTTTACGATGGTTGTAGCCGTTGTTTCGTTGTTGTTAGCGTTAACGTTCGGCGGCGACAAATACGATTGGCTATCATGGCAAATCATTTCTTTACTAGCTAGTTCGGTCGTTTTTTTCAGTTTATTTGTATTTGTTGAGCGTAAAGCCGAGGAGCCAATTATGCCCATTCATTTATTAAAAAATAAGACGTTTGTTGTGCTCAATAGTGTCGGCTTTTTTATGTCTGTTGGCATGTTTGGAGCAATTATGTTCGTGCCACTCTTTATGCAAGGCATCATCGGGATGAGCCCATCGGAATCGGGAACGATGATGTTCCCGATGATGTTTGCGCTCATTATCGCAAGCATGATCGGTGGCCGGCTTGTGCAAAAAATTGGCGTGCGTCCGCAAGTCATTGGTGGCATGGTGCTTGTAGCGCTTGGCTTTTTCTTATTGTCAACGATGGATGTTCATACAAATAAATGGACGGCGATGTCATTTATGGCGACGCTCGGTTTTGGGCTAGGATTCGTCAATCCAGTCATTACGCTTGCGTTGCAAGAAGTATTTCCAAAATCGCAGCTTGGCATCGTGACATCATCGAGCCAGTTTTTCCGTCAAATCGGTGGGACGTTTGGCGCAACATTGTTAGGGGCAATTATGAACCATCGTTCGAAAGACTTATTGGAAGCGAAGTTTCTCCCGTTGTTACAACAATTACCGGAACAAGCGCATGCGATGATGGATTCATTTAAGCAGCTCGTTGAATCGAATCCGCAAAGCGTATATTCAGTCATTTTAAATCCAGAGACGTTGAAAAAAATTCCCGAACAAATGCAACAAATGTTTGTGCCTGTATTAAAACAAACGCTCGTTGATGCGTTAAGCGATGTGTTTTTATATGGATTGATTTTTGTTGGCATCGGCTTTATTTTTGCGATGTTTATCGGCCGCATTACGATTTCAAATCGAACGAATAAAATGAATGAAATGGAATAAATTATAAGTATACAGCGGGCAACGATGATGCATCGTTGCCTATTTTTGTTCGTATTTAAACCGGTTGCACAACAAAAACGAAATTTTTTATGAAAAAGTGCAACTTCCTCTTTAAACGAAGCCGTTTGTATATTAACATGAAAGAGTGAAGATCATTGAAAGCGATTTATTTTGATTGGATTGAGGAGGATTTTACGTGAAAAAGGCTTGGTGGAAAGAAGCGGTTGCATATCAAATATATCCGAGAAGCTTTATGGATTCGAACGGAGACGGCGTCGGTGATTTGCAAGGGATTATTCAAAAGCTCGATTATTTAAAAGACCTTGGAATCGATGTCATATGGATTTGTCCAATTTATAAATCGCCAAACGCTGACAACGGCTATGACATTAGCGACTATCAAGACATTATGGAGCAGTTTGGCACGATGGAAGACTTTGATCAGTTGCTTGAAGAAATTCATAAGCGCGATATGAAAGTCATTTTAGATCTCGTCATTAACCATACGAGCGATGAACATCCGTGGTTTATTGAATCGCGCTCATCACGAGATAATCCAAAACGCGATTGGTACATTTGGCGTGATGGAAAAAATGGAAAAGAGCCAAACAACTGGGAAAGCATTTTCGGTGGTTCAGCTTGGGAATATGACGAGACAACGCACCAATATTATTTGCACGTTTTTGCGACGAAGCAGCCTGATTTAAATTGGGAAAATGAAGATGTTCGTCGCGCGTTATACGATATGATCAACTGGTGGCTTGACAAAGGGATTGATGGCTTCCGTGTTGATGCGATTTCACACATTAAGAAAAAAGAAGGACTTCCGGATTTACCGAATCCAAAAGGTCTTGATTACGTTCCTTCGTTTGATGGACATATGAATCAAGAAGGAATTATGGAGTATCTTCGTGAGCTCAAAGCGCAAACGTTTGCGCGTTACGACATTATGACGGTTGGCGAAGCAAATGGAGTGACTGTAGAGGAAGCGGAAGATTGGGTCGGTGAAGAAAACGGCATTTTTAATATGATTTTTCAGTTTGAGCATCTTGGACTGTGGCAAAAAGGAACAGATGGCGGCGTCGATGTTCAGAAATTGAAACGCGTATTAACGAAATGGCAAAAAGGATTAGAAGGGGTTGGATGGAATGCGCTATTTCTTGAAAACCACGACCAACCGCGTTCGGTGTCAACGTGGGGAAATGATGAACAATATCTTGTCGAAAGCGCAAAAGCGCTAGGAGCATTATACTTCCTTATGCAAGGGACACCGTTTATTTATCAAGGGCAAGAAATTGGCATGACGAACGTACAGTTTGAAACGATTGATGAATATGACGATGTCGCTATTAAAAATTACTATCGCATTGAACGCGCCAAAGGTCGTTCTCATGAAGAAGTGATGCGTTGGATTTGGAAAAATGGCCGCGACAATTCGCGCACACCGATGCAATGGTCCGACGAAAAAAATGCCGGCTTTACGACAGGAACGCCTTGGATTGGTGTAAATGAAAACTATAAGCAAATTAACGTTCAAAAGCAGCTAAATGATCCGAATTCTGTTTTAAACTTTTATAAACGTATGATTCAACTTCGTAAACAACATGACGTATTCGTTTATGGAACATATGATTTAATATTAGAAAACCATAAAGCCATTTATGCGTATACGCGCACGTTAGGTGATGAAAAAGCGGTCGTCATCGTGAACTTAACAGACCGAAAAACGATGTATCGCTATGACTCGTTAAAATTAAATAGCGAACAACTTGTGTTAACAAACTATAATGTCAAACAACATAAACATGCGACACGTTTTACATTGCGTCCATACGAAGCGCGCGTATATGTCATGAAATGATGATGAAATCCCCTTTTCCGATATGGAATAGGGGATTTCACATTTTTTTCGTAATCATTTCATACTTTTCACATCTCTTTTTTGTACATTCATGACAAGCACATATTTTTAAACGGAGGGATTTTTGTGAAAAAAACGCGCAATTTACATTTATGGATTGGACTTATTTGTTCTGTATTTTTACTTTTAGAAGCGGTCACGGGCTTATTGTTAACAGAGCGATGGTTAATGGGAATGGGTGGTCATTCGCATGACAATCATGAACATGCGCATGGAGATGGACATGAACATGCGAAGTTAAATATGATTGATGCGGTGAGAAAAGCAAGCGAGTCTGGAGCGTTGAGTCAGTCAAGACTTTGTGGAGAACATTTTTTCGGTTCACTACGGGTGTTGTCAATCACTAGTTAGCGAACCATTTTCAGGAATTGATATCGTAAGCGCTTTTGGACTCTCATCCCTCATCTTGAAGTGATGATATTGTATTCCATTTTTTTACACCCAACCAAAATCCCGAAGCGCCGACAACGCTTGATGGATCGGCGTCCCGGATGACCGCTGCAGACACGGTAGATTCTGACGCACCACATCTGCCCACAACCGTCCTGCCTTCCGTTTGGCCTGTTCAACCCGCTTGGAC